>JAQUCQ010000395.1 GCA_028686145.1 Desulfuromonadaceae bacterium
CAGGCGACAATAAAAAAGGCAGCCTCGAAGAAAGCTGCCCAATACCTGTTTAGGTGTGTTGATGTCGCGTTAGTCTCTGATTTTATTGTCTTATTTTATTCTACCGCGAAGCGGTTTAGTTCAACGGCTTGGAGCTGACCTGCACGGCTTTATCGTGTCAGGTCTAGCGTACTGGTTATACGTTTCAGTTCAGTTTTTTCGCTCTTTGAAAATAAAATAGCCACGACAAATTAAGGCGCGACTATCTTTTTAGGCTGGTTTGTATTCGGATTCTGGTTGTTTATTGTTCAATTCCCAGAATAACGAGCGGAACTGATGGCACTCCGCGACCCTGCCTGATTACGTTGTATAACTCGCCTTCGTAGTATGCAACGCCGGAACTCATGTGAGCTTGCAAGGATTTCATGGGTAGAATTTCAATTCCGACATCAATCTTGTCACCGACATAAAAGGCAAGATGTTTGACGAACAGGTCATAGGCGACAAAAGAATATTTTCCGAATTGAACTTCAATGGCTACTCGCTCTTTTACGAAATCGGTTTGGTTGTAGCTGTATATTGGAGATTCTCCGGCCTCTTCAATTTCCTTTTTCTGCTCTTTTGCATCGAGCGTTAGTGTTTTTCTGATGAGCTTTTCATTTTTTGTAACCCAGTAGCTGACTCGGCTTTCTTCCCATGTTGCCGCTGAAAGAAGCCTTTTAAACTCTGCGTTCATGTCGATGGGACTGTAAAGCAGTTTTCCGGTCATGGTTTTTTCTTTTGATACTTTGGTTCTACAGGCTTTTGCATCAACGGCGGCTATGACCTTCTGGATTTCTTTCCATAGTTTCGGTTTGTGAACCATTAGAAATTCCAGTCCGTTCAGGTGAGAATAAGTTTCAATAATTTTCATTTGGCGCAGTACCTTTCCGGTTTTTCTAATAGCCTTAACTGTTCGCTTGGGCTGATTTGCCCCCACGGGGCAATCCTGAGACTGTTACCTGCTTTTTCTGGATCGTAAACAGGTTTATTCATCGGTCGGGTTTTCAGAATGCCGCCTAGTTCTTGCTTGATGCGATCATGTGCAATCTTGACGTATTTCGGGAAAACCTCTGATCCTGCACCTTTTCGGTTGTGCTTGATGGCGGCAACAACTGACGTGCCGGTTCCGAGGAATGGATCAAGCACCCAATCATCTTCTCTGGTGAGTGACAGCACAAAACGCTCAATCAGTTCAACGGGAAACTGACAGGGGTGTTCGGTCTTTTCAACATGGTTGCTTTTGACGTTTGGGATAACCCAGATGTCACCGGGGTTTTTGCCAAGTGGATTACAGGAATACTCTCCGGCTTTTGGCCCCTTAAAGTATTTTTTGCCGGGGTACTTCTGTGGAACTCGAACAGGGTCAAGGTTGAAATAATAATCTTTGGTTTTTGTGAACCATATTATTGTTTCGTACCGGCCTGAAAACCGCTTTGAACAATGCAGACCGTGTTCAAAGTGCCAGATAATGCGGTTACGCATTTTCAGGCCAAGATCGTTGAAAATCGGATACAGCACCGTATCAAGCGGGATGATGGCACCGTCGTCAACGTAGTTTCCGACTTGCCAGCAGATACTGCCTTGATCGGATAACGCTCTTACACACTCCGTTATTACTGCCGCCTGTTGGTCAATGTATTTTTTGAGATTCAGTTTTTTTTCGTATTCTTTGCCGATGTTGTATGGAGGGGAGGTTACAACAAGTTGTATTGATCCGTTAGGGATGGTTTTTAATAAATCCAGGCACTCGCCTGGATAAATTGCAATCCGTTCTGAGGTCTTGAATTTGTCGGAAATGGCTATTTTATTTATCATGGGGCCTCGTCTGGTCGTTTGCGCGAATTTTACAGTAATGTACCACCAAACCTTCAACAAAAAAAGGAGAGAATCATGGACGCAAAGCAGACAGAAGTTTACGTGGCGGGCAAGTGTTACTGCCCTTCACAGAAACAGGAAATCGACCACAACGTATGTGCGGGGTGTCCCTCTTTCGGCGGTCACGCCGTAAATACTTCTGGTGGCACTCTGATGTTTTACATTACCTGCTCTTTTTCTTCAGCGGTGTAGTGTCAACAACTTGCTTCCAGCCGGTGTCTTTTTTGGTCGTTGGTGGTGCGGGCTCGCCTTTTACCATTGTGGCGCGGCGAGGTGTCCCCACTTCTTTGTAGCTGCCGGAATCTGGAACTTTGATGCCGGGTTTAATCGGTTTCATGATGTACTCTCCTTTTTGGGTAATTGTGACCACTCAAGGACACTCGGTTTTTTTGGGTTTAATTTTCTTGGTATAACGATCAAGCGTCAGCAGCCGGGCCTTTTCGGCCTGCTGCACAGCGCTGGTTATAATCATCTTGGCGCGGGGCGAAGCCCCCGCCCGGAGGGCATACGATGTGTAAGCAATGCGGCTGTGAAAATCCGTGGCGAGGTAGAGGAGAAAAGCCGGTTGTATCTTGTCAATGTGGCTGGCAGGGGACACCAGAAGACCGGCGCGTACAGTGGGGAAGACGGGCATACTGTCCTGTTTGTGGGTGTGAAGCACCGATAAGACCGGAGGTGGAAGATGTGTGAATGTGGCATGGAAGTTAAGGCTGGGGATATTAGTTGTCCAAGGTGCGGATCTTTATCTGAAGGCTACTACGGTCACGACCCGTCCTGCGATTGCGCCGTGTGCGATGACATCGCTTTTAGCAGATCGTTGCGTGGGACGCCCTATACTGAACCGGCCGCAATAGAACTGCTGCGGCAGAAGAAGGAAAAGTTTGAATCTGCGCTGAAAAAGATTGCGCGCGGCACCCTGGAGCCGGGGCACGTCTACGAGCAAGCCGTGATGATGCAGGATATTGCCATCAAGGTTTTGCAGGAAGAGCACGGATGCACCGTCATGGGTGCAAAAGTCTGTTTTGCGTGTGGGGAGTGTGACCCATTGGTATCGGCTGACCTTGGCAGGAATTGCGGGGGTAGCATATGAGCGAGACTTACCAGTATGCCGACTGCAAACACTGCGGCCAGAGCATCATGGCGGGACAAATACACAACTGTAAGCAGATGCTGCTGGCCGAAATGGAAGGGCTGCATGAAAGTCTGTCGGCGGTTTGCTTTGAGCGCAATCTAGCACAAATAGAAGTGCACCGGCTTCGGGAAGCGTTGCAGAAAA
>JAQUCQ010000049.1 GCA_028686145.1 Desulfuromonadaceae bacterium
ATGGGCAACAAAATCGGCGCCGATGCCATCGGCGTCAAAGATGTAACTGGTGAGGTTGATACTTCTTTTCGCGCGGCGAATGGCGGCGAGCATTGCAGGATAGGCATTGTCACCGTTTTCCAGCATCTCTATCCTATTGCCGCCCCTCAGAGCAGTGGTAACGATGCGGTTTCCCAGTACACGAAGATCCTGAAGATGAGAAGCCGCCACTGGAAGCAGGACACTATCCTGGTGGACATCGTTGGGCGGGTAGATGGAAGTGCCGCTGATTCTGCGGCCGCTTTCCTGCCATCTTTGCGCTCGGCGAGAGATACGGTTGATACCGAGACACCAGTACAAAAAAGGCCCGAGGATCGGGAGAGAAAGATTAAGGCTGGTCCAGACGAGCGCCGAACGGGAATCGCGCTTGTAAAGCAACGCATGTCCGGCTGCAACAAGTGATATCAGGCCGGAACCGGCGAAAAGAAGGGCAATCAGCAGATGATCCAAAAATCAGCCCAGTTCAACTGAAATATCATCACCATTCAGTAGCACCGGAAATGTTGCAAGCACACATTCCGGATGGTCATCGCACCGTCCATCAGTCAGACTGAAACGATAGCCGTGTCGAGGACAGGAAATATAGCCATCTTTGACGACAGCTGCAGTCATTGGACTCCCCTGATGAGGACACTCATTCTCAACCGCATAAATCGTTCCCTTAACGTTGACCAGCAGAATCTCCCGGCCGGAGATTGATACGACCTTTTTCCCGAAATTGGGTACTTCGCTCATTTTCGCAACAAGATCCATACTTCGCCTCCTTCTTCATGATGTTGGTCGGTATAAATAAAGTTAAATCTACCTTAAAAAAGTCATCCGCGCAATTGCTCTTATCAACCCGGCTGCTGATTTAATTTAAGAGCAGACGTGCCTAAATTATAATCAGATATGTGTTACATCTGCCTTATTTTCCGCAATTCCACAACAGCAAAAACAGTAACTGGCTAGTATAGTTAGTTTTTATTATTGGCACGTTCTCTGCTAAAGTTGGGAACGAAAACTACATACACTTACAATAATGTGAATTGTTGTGGCCAACAGCAGTCAACTTCAACAGAACGTGCAGCGATGGAACCAAGGAAGCTTTCATCTATCACCGTTCAAAATCAACGATGAAAAGGAGATGATGATGAAAAGTGTAAAAATGTTAGCGGTAGCAGCAACACTTGTAGTACTGGCAAGCAGCACGGCAATGGCAACTCCTTCAACGCAAATCTGGATTCCTTCGACAGATGTAAAGGGCTTCAAAGAAGTCAACATAAGTATTGATAACTATGCCCGCTTCTCTTCAGCCGCTGGTGCAGGTGCAAATACCTATGATGTAGGTGTAACAGCAGGCATCCTGCCGCTCGAAAAGTTCAAGGTTGAAGTCGGAGTTGACTACATAACAGACAACACAGCAGGAAGCGACATGGCAAAACACCCTGCATATTTCAACTTTAAAGCTGGCGTTCCTGAGGACGCCTTCTTTAAAGGCATGCCTGCCGTTGCCGCCGGGATGTTCGGTATTAATACCGCAAGCGACCCCCTCTCCGCAAACATCGCGTACGGCCTGATCGCCAAAACTTTTCCCGTAATCGGCCGTCTTTCTGTTGGCGGTTACAACGGTGCTGAAAGAAGTCTCGGCGTAAAAACAAATAGCGGTGTGCTGGCCTCCTGGGACCGCACCATGAGTGAAATTTCGGACAAACTCTGGCTTGCAGTCGATTATCAGAGCGGCAACAACGCTTTCGGCGCTGTAAGTGTCGGCGGATCATGGGCGTTTACGCAAAACGTTTCGCTTCTCCTCGGCGTCGATGTTTATAACCCGGGCCAAGAAGTTCTCTACGGCGGCAAACCGACGTTCACCACTCAACTCGACATTAATTTCTAGCTGTTCCTCCTGCAATCCGGGGGCGGCGTGGGATGCCTCCCGTCCCCGACTTTTCAGTGAGTTACCCTATAAACGCAAACAAGGAGGTCTGCACAATGAAACTTATCGAAGCAATTATCAAACCATTCAAGCTTGACGAGGTAAAAGACGCTCTCAATGCCATCGGTATTGAAGGAATCACCGTCAGTGAAGTTAAAGGATTCGGCCGCCAAAAGGGACACACCGAGCTGTACCGTGGCGCCGAATACGTCGTGGATTTTATTCCTAAAATCAAAATGGAAATTGCCGTTAGCGACGAACTTGTAAGCAAGGTTGTTGAAACAATTCAGAACACTGCAAAAACTGGTCGGATCGGTGATGGCAAGATTTTCATCATTCCACTTGAAGAAGCCGTCAGGATCAGGACCGGAGAAAGCGGCAACGACGCAGTCTGACCTTTAATTCCAAACAAATGAATTTGTTATATTCTGCTACTAGTGGCAACGGCGCCTCTTACAAAAAAGATTACTCTTGAAAGGAGTTACCCGTGAAAAACAACTTCCTTAAAATAATCCGCATCATGATTGCCTTGACAATCGTGCTGATGGTCGCCGCGCCACTTCTTGCGGAAGACAAGCCGGCATCTTCACCTGGGACTGCGGCGGCAACAACACCAACTGCTTCAGCGACAACTGAGGCCCCGGCACCTGTTGCTGTAGCAACGCCAACCCCATCTCCTGTTTCTGATCCGTCCGGTGCAAGTATTGGTGTCGCCTCTGATACAGTTGGTGCTTCCGCCAATGCCCCGACCCAGGAAGACCTGGATAAGCTAGGCAAGAGCGAACCTCTGGCCGCGAAGGTGGCGGACGTGTCAGGCCATAACAGGATTTCGATCAACATGGTCTGGACTCTGATCTGCGGGTTCCTTGTTATGTTCATGCAAGCCGGCTTCGCCATGGCTGAAACAGGGTTCACGCGAGCCAAGAACGCCGGGCACACCATGGCCATGAATTTCATGGTATATGCACTGGGGCTTCTCGGTTACTGGATCTGCGGCTTTGCCATTCAGATGGGCGGAATTGGCAGCGTCGCTGCCTTGGGCGGTTGCAAAGCTCTCAATAGTGAATTTGTGCTTCATCTCTTCGGAAAGGACTTTGGCCTGTTCGGCATGAAGGGTTTCTTCCTCTCCGGCGACAGCTATGATGTATCAATTTTTGCCCTGTTCCTGTTCCAGATGGTCTTCATGGATACCACAGCGACAATCCCAACCGGTTCCATGGCTGAACGCTGGAATATGAAATCATTTTTTATCTATGGTTTCTTCGTCTCCGGTATCATCTACCCACTCTATGCCAACTGGGTCTGGGGCGGTGGATGGCTCTCTACATTAGGTAGTAACTTTGGGCTAGGCCATGGCCACGTTGATTTTGCCGGTTCTTCCGTAGTGCATTTAACCGGAGGCGTATGCGCCTTGGCGGGGGCAATGGTACTTGGGCCTCGAATCGGAAAGTTCAATAAGGACGGTTCAGCCAACCCGATCCCCGGACATCATATTCCAATGGCTGTAGTCGGGTGTTTTATTCTGGCCTTCGGTTGGTTTGGATTTAACGCCGGTTCAACCTTGGCAGGAACTGATTTACGCATTGCTGTAGTTGCCACCAACACGATGTTGGCTGGTGGTGCCGGAGCATTAACATCTTGGGTCTACATGTGGATCCGCTATGGCAAACCTGACATCTCAATGAGTGCCAACGGCCTTCTTGCCGGTTTGGTAGGCATCACCGCACCATGCGCCTTCGTCACCGCCCCCGTTGCTGTGCTGATTGGGGCCGTCGCAGGCGTCCTCTGCATCCTCAGCATCTTCTTCGTAGAGCGGGTATTGAAGATCGATGACCCTGTCGGTGCAATTTCTGTGCATGGTACCAACGGAGCATGGGGTGTCCTGGCCCTTGGCCTTTTCGCCGATGGCAAATACGGTGACGGCTGGAACGGTGTCAAGGGCACGGTTACAGGTCTTTTCTACGGTGATTCTGGCCAGTTTTTCGCCCAGTGTATCGGCGTTGTGACCAATATCGTCTACGTATTTATAATTTCGTGGGTATTTTTCAAGATAATTGATATGCTCATCGGACTGCGCGTACCGAAAGATATGGAGCTAGAAGGGCTTGACCAGTTTGAAGTTGCTGTCAGCGCCTACCCAGACTTTAACTTGCGACAACTACCGATTGGTGGCCATCACAAGCCTGAATGACACTAAATTAAAAAAGTCCATCCGCCATCACGAATTGTGGCGGCGGATGGACTATCTATCTACAATATTTCTATGGAGGAAAAGATCATGGTACAAAGAGGTATCACTACCAAAACTAACATGTCTGTACAACTTGGTGCAGACCGACCTTTAAAATACTTGTCACGCTTACTGATTCCAACACTGCTTGTAGCACTTCTAATGTTTGTTCTGCCGGTTATAAGCATTGCCGAGGAAACCTCGAACTCGGGCACTTCAACTTCTACACCAGTAGCCTCAACAATTACATCACCAGCGATTTCTGCTGCAACCACTGCTCCAGTGGCATCTGCTCCTACGACACCTCCTGATGTAAAACCGGTACTCAACACCGGCGATACCGCCTGGATGCTGGTTTCATCAGCGCTGGTACTGCTGATGATCCCCGGCCTGGCACTGTTTTACGGCGGCATGGTCCGGCAGAAGAACGTGCTTTCCACATTCATGCATTCACTCGTCGCCATGGGTATTGTTGGCGTGCAGTGGACCATAGTCGGCTATTCGCTCGCCTTCGGTGGAGACATGGGACATATGGGTTTTATCGGTGACTTCAGCAAGGTGATGCTGAACGGCTTGATCGTCATGAAAGATGCTGCAAACGGAGTTGTCGATTATGCCCTGTTCCAGAACTACGCCAAAGAACCGGGCGCAATTCCCGAACTGGTTTTTGCCATGTATCAGGCAATGTTCGCCATGATCACCGTGGCACTTATCTCCGGTGCCATGGCAGAACGTGTCAAATTTTCCGCCTACTGCGTGTTCGTTCTTCTCTGGACGACACTGGTCTATGATCCACTGGCCCACTGGGTCTGGATGACCGATGGCTGGCTCTTCAAGATGGGAGCTCTGGATTTTGCCGGCGGTACCGTGGTCCACCTGTCCTCAGGTATTTCTGCCCTGGCATTTTTGGTTTTTCTCGGCAAGCGCCATGGGTTCCCTCACGAACGAATGGCACCACACAATCTCCCCATGACTCTTTTGGGGGTTGGGTTGCTCTGGTTCGGCTGGTTTGGCTTCAATGCCGGATCAGCAATTGTTGGTGTAAACAATTCTGATGCTGCCGGAGGGCTTGCTGGCCTGGCCTTTGCTACCACCACTATTGCCCCAGCTGCGGCAGGACTCACCTGGATGATAGCTGAATGGATCCATTCCGGTAAGCCGAGTGCACTTGGTTTCGGTTCCGGTGTTGTCGCCGGACTCGTTGTCATCACTCCTGCCGCCGGCTTCGTACAGCCGGGAGCTGCGCTATTGATGGGCATTGCAGCCGGTCTCGTCTGTTACGGCGGCATTATGCTGAAAGCAAAACTGAAATATGACGATTCATTGGATGCCTTCGGCGTACACGGTATCGGCGGAACTTTCGGCGCCATCCTTACCGGTGTATTCGCCACAGTGGGTGCCACCGGCCTTCTGGCTGGAAATGCCAAGCAATTGATGATCCAGTTGATCGCGGTTCTAGCAGCAGGTGCGTACGCTTTTATCGTGACACTGATAATCGCTTTCGTTCTCGATAAGACTATCGGTCTGCGCGTTGACAAGGAAGATGAAATCATGGGTCTTGACCAGACTCAACATTCTGAATCAGCCTACAATATGTAATTTTACGTCGGTCCAGCTCTCACACCTCAAGAAGCCGCCCGATTGCGGGCGGCTTCTTTCTCATCTGGAGCATGTATGAAAAATCCAGCTGCCAGACATAACGATGAAGCTATCATAAGCACCGATCTGCTGCGGCAGTTGGCCTATAACGAAAAAATGGCTGAACTGGGCAAAATTTCCGCAGGGGTCGTACACGAACTCAATTCTCCCCTCTCCGTCATAATTTCGGCAGCACAGATGATCATGCGTGAAGAAGGTATTCCCGAGGTTGTGCAAGAAATGATCTCCCGCATCAGTTCAGAAGCTCAACGCCTGTCACACTTGACCAAAAGCCTGCTGAATTTCAGCAGTCACGATGAAAGCATCAGTGAAGTGGATCTCAACCTCACCGTGGATTTCGTACTCAATTTTCTAAACTATGAAGCCGCGCGCCGCGGGATTAGTGTTCTGAAGCAGCTCGATTACACGCTGCCGGTTATCCGGCTGGACGCCAACCTGTTGAAGCAAATTTTGCTCAACATCATCATGAACGCACTTCAGGCTATGGAAGAGAGTGGCGGGAAACTGCTGGTCGAAACGTCAACCTGCGAAGCTGACAACATTTGCCTCACCATTGCCGATAACGGACCGGGAATCCCACATGAATTAATCGACCGTATTTTTGACCGGTACTATACGACAAAAAAACCGGGGGAAGGCACAGGACTCGGACTGTTCGTAACAAAAAACCTGGTTGAAAATATGGGGGGGAAAATTGCCGTAACGAGCAGAATCGGCGGAGGTACAACTTTTACGATCACGTTGCCGGTGAACCAATAAACGAGGTTTGGCTTGACAGGCACAGTGTCGATCTTACTACGGGCTCACCTGTCACTCTCCGGGGTCAGGCATCACCACAATTGTCATCCCATCAACTTACTCCGCCAGTTATAAGCCAATTTCTGGCACTCGATAACGCTGGCAAGCGTGATGCCCAATTTTTCAAGGCACTCCGCAGCCTCATCAAGAGCAAGAGACTCCATCATTTCCGCCAGACACAGCAGGGTACCCAGATCTCCACTCCTGTTGGTCAGAGCATCCTGAATCTCTTCAGATAAATTCAGATTTGTTACAATCGTTTTCATGTCAACATCGTAGATATCTTTCAGCATCGAAAGAGTGCCAACCATGAATGCCTGTTCTGGATGTGCATGGCGCAACAACCGCGGGCTTTGCGGTCTATAACGGGCCAGCTCTTCCATAAATGCCGCCCGGACTGCAGCCATATCAAGAAGCGCACTATTCAAACCCGAACCGCCATCGTCGGCAAAAAGGGCAAGCTGCACCCAGCGGTTAAGGTGTTCCATGCCAACTTGCGTAATTGCATGACGGACGGTACGTATTTTCTCTCGCGTAGAAAATGAGACTGAATTTACGAGCAGCAGAAGTTTGTACGTAAGTGCCGGGCTCTGCTTAAACGTTTCTTCGATTTCGTCAATATCGGCATCATCGGATAGTTGCTGCATCAACCTGAAAAACGTGCCAGCCGAGTTTTCCATCCGGGATTTCTGCATCAGTGACGGTCGGGCAAAAAAGTATCCCTGAAAAAGTTCAAACCCCATCCTGCGGCAGCGGAGATACACATGCCTGCTGTCGACCTTTTCTGCCAGGAGCTTGACCGGATAACACCGTATTTGTTCGACCTCTTGGTACAGTGCATCCAGCGGTGTCGCGAGCAAATCCATCTTGACGATATCAACCACCCCGGCATAGAGTTCCTCGTATACGGGAGAATAACGATGGTCATCAAGAGCCAGAACAAACCCTTTGGCTTTAAGCTTCCGGCATCGATCGATGATTCCGGGAGTAATGATGATGTCTTCCAGCAATTCCAGCCCGATCATATCCGCCGGCAACAGTTCTAGAGCCTCGTTCATCAACATATCGGCATCAACATTGATAAATCCGCGATAACCGCCGAGAATTTCATGGGCGCCAAAATTGGACAATACATTAAGAATGACACTGGATGTAGCCTGGGAAGAGTTAAGTATGGCTGCTGAAGATGTGGACTGAGGCGAACGAAAGAGCAACTCATAGGCAACAACCTCTTCAAGCCCGTTCAGAATTGGCTGCCTGCCCATGAGATGGTTTGAATGATTCAAAAGGTACTCCGTAATACTTAACAGATTAGGCTGTCAAACGGTTAATCGCGGTGCATTAGGGACGGCAATTCCCTCCGTACCCACATGACGTTTACCACGTAAAATGTCCTCACTTGAGGACGATACCATTTATACAGCAACCAGCTTGATTAGCAAGGGCAAACTTGTTCTGGAGGGCGTTTAGAAGGGGGCTTGATCACGGAATTGAAACTTTTTTTCACTAACCGATTGTACACATTACCTTCCGCACCCGGTATTCTCCGCCAATGACAAGATACTCCCCTTCACCTTTCATGATACTACCCGGCAGCAAATCATTGTAGAAGAATAGTTTGCATAACGGCACCTGTACTTCCCAGACTGTTGAGCCGAATTCCCAGGCTCGTTCCTCATCGGAAGTAAACGATACCAGGTTGTTCAGACGAACTATCTGTGTACGTCTGTCGATCTGTTCAATGACGTCATGCTCGCTGGCATCGTAGGTACCGCGATATAGGGGAATTATTGAAGAGGCCGGGAATTTTCGGGACAGTTCAAACTGGCAATATTCGTAGAGGATATCGAGTTGAGATTGGATTGCATTGGTACGGGCGCTCCCCTTCATGACATCCACAGAGTAATCAAAGTAAGCCTCACTGTGAATACCTGTAATGCGGGCCCGGTGAAAGCTGGGTACAATACCCATACGGCTCTCGACCCAACGCTTGAGAACGGCACCTTCGATGGAGTTTGAATCCATCATCCAGCCGCGCAGATAGCGCAGATAACTGTTTTTAATACTTTTCCGGGCGGCATCGGTCTGATCCTGCCACTGATGCAGCTGAAATTTTACCGACATATAGTCGTTGAAGATGAGGGCTCTCTCTTCCTGACTATGCAATGTCCGCAGTTTGTCAAAAAGGAAGCGGTTTCCCTCCTTGACTCCCTGAATCTCTAATTTTTGGGGATTATTATTAAAATGCCGTGAGGCGATGACCCAGGGCGGCAGGTTACAATTATTGAAAGAACCGTTGTGCATGATGGTCATCACCTCTTTGTGACGCAGCGATTCGCTAAGTGCGTCGCTACAGAATTTTCGCCAGTTCCACCAGAGTGAGCTTAATAGGTCCGCTGATCACAAACGATTCAACACCAAGCTTTTCAAGTTCTCCCTTCGGGTGTTCGCCCATCTGAGCGGTCACGACAGCCCTGCATCCGGAAAGAGCATCGGAAATACCCTTCAGCAAATGCTTCCGCAATGGATGTTCAGGATCAAAACTGCAATAGCGCTCAACTTTTCGTTCGTCAACCAGTTTTGCATCACCGTTCTCAATATCAAATATCAAGAAACGCTCAGCATGGCCGAAATGCTGGTTAATCTCCTTACCATCTTTTGATGCGACTGCGATCAACATACGACACCTCCTCTTCAAAAAAACCTCCGGGGAGATTGTCCCGTCCTTGAGAACGACACAATCTCCCCGCAGACCCAAAAGCTACAGCATGACCGGCTCAAAACTAAAGCACTTCTTCGAGCAGGTTCGCTCACAGGCCTGGCAGCCGATGCAGTTCCCCGGATTTTCCACCTTCATGAACATCTTGGCGGAATCATCCTCATCAAGCTCCTCGAACGTCAGTACATCATGAGCACAAACCTTGTAGCAGCGTCCGCACCCAATACAGGTTTCCTTGTCAATGGAAGTAACAAACTGCGGAGTCCATTCTTTTTTGTCGCGAGTTAATCCGGTAATGTAAGCCATCTTTTGTCTCCTTTGTGATTGTGGATTTTGAATTATGGATTTTGAATTCAGCAATTATAAAATTCACAATTCATAATTAGGATTATCAGTCTTGCCGTTCATAGCCTTCCTGAGCCAGGGTGGCGGGTTGCCACGCAACACTTCCTGAAAACGCTCTACGGTCTCTTTCAGGTTGGCCTCGATGTTGGTCTTCATCGGGTGAATCTTTTGAGCCACCAGCTTGGCTGCTGCCGGTCCACCAATCTGCATAGTATAGACAATGGCGCAATCAGAAAGGAGTTGCGTCCGGGCAGAGATACGATCTTCTTCATCACCGCCATGCTCTTCCACGCTAATCGCTTCGAGAAAAACGGCCTCGTCCGGCCCGACCTCCCAGATATGGAAGTTCTGACACTGGCCAAAGTGCTGATCAATTATTTCCCCAGTTGATGTCGTAAATGCGATTTTCATCGTTCACCTTCCTTTTTAAATAAAAAAAGCGCACCATATTTGATGGCGGCGCCTTTGCCGTTGGACCTGTAAAAAGTTATGTCACTAGCTCTTAAGCACGTGACGTGCCAAAACATATCATGTTGATTTTATAAGCTTTTCACACCACAGAAACCTATCGAAAGCTTCCGGGGTATAATTCGCTGCTTAATAAGTAACCATATCTGATTGCATGTGCACGCTGAGCAATCTAAATACTGGCGAGCGTACTCTCTGTGATCCTTCTGCCTGTGCATTAGTAGTTGATGCCAAGGAATTATCCCGTCTTCTTCTAAATCATCTGTCGCATAATGGCTAGATGCCTTTCTGAATAGACTCTGCTTACACCGATTGTCTGCTACAATGATTAACAGAAATCACATACAGACAATCGGTATAAGGTTTTTACAATCAGCTGCAATCCATCATTAAAACTTTGATTTTATTTATCGTTTTATTCCGGTACTATTGCTCGATTTTACAAACACAATCGTACGGAGCTTGCGGGTGGAAACATACTTACCAGGCACATTGATGCATCTTCTTCAGGAGGCGGCATGAGCCCCACAAAATCCTGCCCCATTGCGGCATGCATAGTACTTGTTTTAATGCTCATTCCCATTTTATGCGCCGCCTCTCCCTGCCTGGCGGCAACACCACATAACTCCGAAAAGCCACAATCAATTCAGGTTGTCATGGATGACAACTACCCGCCGTATGTCTTCAGAGGCGACCAGGGGCAGCTGAAAGGGATTATTGTAGACCAGTGGGAACTTTGGCAAAAGAAGACCGGCATCCATGTCCACATAACCGGAATGGACTGGGATACGGCGCAGCGTAACATGCAGGCGGGTGAATTCGATGTAATCGACACAATGTTCCGCAACGAAAAGCGCGATCAGATATATGACTTCACCCAGCCCTATGCCCGGCTTGATGTGCCGCTGTTCTTTCATGAAGATATTTCCGGGATCCGGGGACCGAAGGATCTCAAAGGATTTCTCGTTGCGGCTAAAGCTGGCGACAGCTCAATAGATATTCTCAAAAAAAACGGCGTGGTCAACATCGTTGAATATCCCAGCTATAAGACGCTGATAGAAGCGGCCCGCGACGGTAAGATAAAGGTGTTTACCGTTGACCGCCCGCCGGCTCTTTATTTTCTGAACAAGATGGGAATCCAGAATCACTTTCGCGAGACCAGACCGCTTTATTACGGGGAATTTCATCGAGCAGTTCTAAAAGGGCATCCAGCCCTGTTTTCTACCGTGGAGAATGGATTTGCTTCTATTTCAAAGGCAGATTATGACGCCATAGATGCGCGCTGGATGGGGTCGTCCATTCCGGAGACTCCCTATTTCCGGTATATCTTATATGGAGCCGGCGCCATAGCGGCTCTTGTCATGGTGCTGATTGCCTGGCTGCGGACACTGAAACAAGCCGTGTCGATAAAAACCCGGGAACTGGCTGACAGAGAGGAACACCACAGGTCAATCCTGCAGACGGCCATGAGCGGAATATGCCTGCTCGACATGCAGGGTCATCTGATAGAGGTCAATGAGGCATATTGCCACATGAGCGGCTACAGTGAACAAGAGCTGCTGACCATGAGTATCCAGGATTTAGAGGCAAATGAATCAGCCGAAGACACAGCTCATCGTATCCAGATGATCAGGGAGCACGGTGAAGCGCATTTCGAGTCCCAGCACTGCCGCAAGGATGGTACGGTATTTGATGTCGAAGTCAGAGTGACATACCTGCCAACCGCTGGAGGGCAGCACGTCTCTTTCATACACGACATCACCGAGCGCAAGCGGGCCGAAGAGATCATTGTCAACTCCAACAAACTTTTGCAAACCATCATAAACAATGCGCCCATGAGGATCTTCTGGAAAGACACCGAATTGCGCTATCTTGGCTGTAATCATGCGTTTGCCGAGGATGCGGATGCAGGATGCCCGGACAATCTAATCGGCAAAGATGACTTCCAGTTAGCATGGAAGGAGCACGCAGAGCTCTATCGAGCTGACGACCAGCGTGTCATTGAATCAGGCATTCCCAAACTTTCCTATGAAGAACCGCAGACCACTTCTGATGGAAGCCAGACATGGCTCATTACCTCGAAAGTGCCGCTCTATAACGAAGCGAAAGAAATTATCGGTGTATTGGGGATGTATGAGGACATTACCGTACGCAAGCGGTCTGAAAAGATCCTCCTTGAGCAGGCTGAGCTGCTTGACCTCACCCATGACAGTATTATTGTCCGCACTATGGATAACGTCATATTGTTCTGGAACAAAGGGGCAGAAAAACAATATGGCTGGAAAGCGGAAGAAGTACGGGGACATGCGAAGACCCATGACATCTTGCACACCATCTTCCCCGTGCCGTTTGATGAGATAGATGATCTGCTGCACCGCACCGGGCACTGGGAGGGAGACCTTATCCATACCAGGAGGAATGGTTCCCGGATAATTGTTTCAAGCAGATGGGTTTTGAAAAAAGACGAAAATGATGTACCTGTTGCGATTATGGAGATTAACAACGATATCACCATGCGCAAACAGGCAGAGGAAGAAAAGATACTGCTGGAACAACAATTCCAACAGACCCAGAGACTGGAAAGTCTTGGGGTGTTGGCAGGCGGCATCGCCCACGACTTCAACAATATACTTGCGATCATCATGGGACATTGTTCACTGGCTCAGCTGGATTCGAAAAAAGCCGAGGATCATATCCCGCCGATATACAAGGCTTCGGAGCGCGCCGCCGGACTATGCCGCCAGATGCTGGCATACGCCGGGAAAGCCTCCTTTACCCTAGCGCCAGTTGACGTAGCTGAACTGGTGAGTGAGATGGTTATGATGTTGAAGGCAACCATCAATCAAAACGTAGTGATCAAGTTTGAACTTGCATCTGTTATTCCCAACATCACCGGTGATGCCAGCCAAATCAGGCAGATCGTCATGAATCTGATTATCAACGCTTCTGAAGCAATCGGCGAAACACATGGGGTAATATCCGTTACTCTTGCAAAAGAAGTTATCGGCACCGGCCCGTCTGGCAGGGACCATCTCGGCAAAATGATTCCGCCCGGTTTGTATGTCTGTCTGGAGGTTTCCGACACCGGATGCGGCATGGATGAGGAG
>JAQUCQ010000396.1 GCA_028686145.1 Desulfuromonadaceae bacterium
CAGTATGGGGATGACGGCGGCGGCGATTGTAAGCGGCAACACCGTAATTTTCAAACCATCCAACATCACCGGTATCATTGGCTGGAACCTTGTGGAGATTTTTCGGGAAGCCGGTCTCCCGGCGGGCGTATTTAACTACATACCCGGTAAGGGTTCAGTGATCGGCGACTATATGGTTGACCATCCGGACGTATCACTGATCGCCTTCACCGGTTCGGTTGAAACCGGTCTGCGCATTATCGATCGGGCCGCCAAGGTTTATCCCGGGCAACCAAACGTCAAAAAGATTATCTGTGAAATGGGGGGTAAAAATGCCATCATCGTTGACGATGATGCAGATCTGGATGAGGCGGTGCCACACGTGCTCTACTCCGCATTCGGCTTTCAGGGACAGAAATGTTCAGCATGTTCTCGCGTAATCGTGCTGGATTCAGCCTATGATCGATTTGTAGACCGCCTGGTAAAAGCTGCCACGGTTTATCAGGTGGGACCAGCCGAAGATCCGAAATACAGCATGGGCGCCGTATCGGATGCCACGGCTCAAAAGAATATTCTGGATTATATACACATTGGGGAACAGGAAGGGGAATTGCTCTATTCCAGCCCGATTCCGTCAGGTGAAGGGTACTGGGTGCCACTAACCATAATCGGAGGGATCACTCCTGCCCATCGCATCGCTCAGGAAGAAATTTTCGGACCGGTTCTTGCCGTCATGAGGGCCAAGGATTTCGATGAGGCAATCGAGTGGGCCAACTCGACACGCTTTGCCCTGACCGGCGGTATCTTCAGCCGCAGTCCCAAGCATCTCAACCAAGCACGGCGCGAATTCCGCGTCGGCAACCTCTATATCAACCGCAATAACACTGGCGCACTGGTTGATCGCCAGCCTTTCGGCGGCTCGCGCATGTCCGGCGTCGGCACCAAGGCTGGCGGCCCCGATTATCTGTTGCATTTCATGGATCCGCGGGTAGTCACGGAGAACACCATGCGGCGCGGATTTGCACCGATTGAAGAGGATGACGACTGGGTAGAATAAGGTTATGCTTCAAGCCCCTCCTTTGATGGGAGGGGCTTGATCAGGAACAAGCCAGCACAGAAAGATTGCCGAGTTATGAGCCTTTTGCCAACCTAACATTGAAAAACACCGACAATAGAACGATACCCATGCCGAACGCTTGCAGGATTTCAATTCGTTCTTTCAGAACGACAGCAATGAAAAGCAGAGAAAGAATCGGCACCAACAGTGCACAATTTGATGACCGACCGGTCGGGATCATCCGTAGCGCCTTATTCCAGAGAATGAAAGCCACCGCAGTCGGGAATATCCCCAGATAGGCAACCAGCAGCATATCCGTGCCGGAAATCAGCCACTGCATGGAGTAGACCGGCAGCAGGCAGAGCAAAAACAACAGACCAAACAGATTTAGCAGAAACATTCCAGGCGTAACACTGAAACTGGCATGCTTAATCAACACACAAAACAGGGCAAAACTAAAGGCGGTACCAAGTGCCACCGCCACTCCCATAGATAGCCGCACATCTCCCAGATCACCTCCTGCTGAAATCAGCACAAAGACCCCTGTAAACCCAAGAGCAACACAACAGAGAGCCTGCCAGCCAGACTTCTCTCGAAAGAGCAGCCACGACAACAGCAACATCATCAGTGGATACGTATAATGCAAGATTACCGCTTGGCTGGCCGGTAGGTATTCGTATGTTTTCAGACAGAGAAACTGTTGGACACCCAGTCCGACCACTCCAGCCAACGGGAAAAAAAGAGGGCGCTGACGGAATTCTGAAACTATCGTCCTGACACGCCGCTCGCAAACCAACAAACAGAAGAGCGCCAGAGTTGCCCAGATGGCAATCCAGACCACAACCGAATAGCTGTTCATGCGGGTTACCGCTATCTTGAATCCGGTGCCAAGCGTGGCAAACATCGCCACAGCCAGCAGCGCATAGAGGGTTCCCTTGAAGGCTTCACTTCTTTCTAGCACGCAGCGAGCCTGATGATCGGTTTCTGCAGGGCATCGCGGCGAGCGAGCGGTGTGCCAAGAGTACACTCGGCCGCTTGCAGCGCTTCAGCAACAGCAACCTGCCGGGCGGCTATTTCAAAACTATTGCCTGCGGAAAGCAGGTAATCCCGGCCATCACCGCACGTCACCCAGATGGCACCGCTTGTACAGCACAAGAGAATACCATCCTTCTTGCCATCCACCCGAATCAGTTCACCCTGTGCGAGATAACATTCCATAATCAACTCCCCTACTGATGTAATGTTGTCACAATACTCTGCTCGTAGTGAAAAATACAGATACAGAGATTCAGCTTTGTAACCATAACAGTTTCATGATACATGAACTGTACCCACACAAAAGATTTAAAACTGTACCTGCCAGAAATAAGACGACAAGGATATTCTATGGCAATGAATAATAGAGAAAAAGACAGTGCGGGAACATCACTCCTCTACGAACAGGCTGCCAAAGAAATAGCCGGGCTGATTGATCAAGGCACCTTCCGGGCCGGCGATCGCGTGCCGTCCATCCGCCAGTTCAGCAAACGCTTTAATGTCAGCATCAACACCGTCATGCAGGCGTACACTCTGCTGGAGGACCAGCGCCTTATCGAGGCACGGCCGCAGTCAGGCTATTATGTCCGTAGCCGAGTTCCGGAGATACGGGAACCGGATCTCCAGACACGCTCTTTTATCGCGCCAACCACCGTCACGATCAGTAATCTTTGCCACCGCGTCATGCACAACATGATGAATCGCGAGTTACTGCCATTAGGGAGTGCCATACCCAGCGCTCAAAATCTGCCAATCGACAAGCTTAATCGTATTATGGCCAGCGAGCTGCGGCGACGGGGCGAACAGGGCGTTCTGTACCAGATGCCACCCGGTTATGAACGTTTACGGGTTCAAATCGCCCGCCGGGCTCTCGTAGCAGGTATTAGCAGTGGGCCGGACGACATTCTGGTAACGTCGGGCTGTGTAGAAGCTGTTTTACTTGCTTTGCGTGTCACATGCCATGCAGGTGACACGATTGCAGTCGAATCCCCATTCTACTTTAACTTTATGCAGATGATCGCAGAGCTGGGCCTGAAAGCCCTTGAGATTCCTTCGACCCCTCGGGAAGGCATCAGCATCGAGGCG
>JAQUCQ010000397.1 GCA_028686145.1 Desulfuromonadaceae bacterium
GCTGTATCATTTCCAGATGCTTCTGCAATTACAGAAGGTCCACGTCCGCCGGTCAACTTTTTTAGTTGCTCTTTCCAATCAGGATCAAGCGGATTGATGACAGCGTCAGCACCATATTTCAGAGCCAGCTCGCGGCGATAGACCAGCGGGTCGGCGACGATGGTCAGGGCGCCAGAAGTTTTGGCAACCATGGTCGCCGAAATACCAACCGGACCGCAGCCAAAGATCAGGGCGATATCGGATGCATCTATGTAACCACCGTTGCCCCAGATGCCAAAATATCCGATGGAGAAGGTTTCGACCCAGGCACCATCCTCATAAGTCCAGTCATCCGGAATCCGATGGACATACTGCTCTTCTACGATCATATATTCGCCCATGCCACCGGGGGAATCCGGCCGGAAGCCGATTTCACGCATGTTGAGGCAAGCTGAAGGCATCAAGCCGTCTTTACAGTTTGCACAGACACCGCATGCCATGACACAGTCGCCTGTAACCTTGTTACCTACGGCTAGCGTTGTAACAGCGCTGCCAACGGCAGCGATCTGGCCTCCCCATTCATGACCAGGGGTGTAAGGGGCTATGTCGTAACGGCCTTCAGCGGAATGACCTTCGTAGCATTCGACGTCAGAACCGCAAATGCCGCAAGCGCCAATCTTGATCAGGACCTGGTTTGCTTTGAGTTCCGGGAGTTCAACCTCTTCTACGCGCAGATCATGGGGCTTGTATAAGAAAGCTGTCTTAGACTTCATAGTCTTTCTCCTTTTTGGTATCGTCACCCTATTTAACTTTGCTTGGAGCATTCTTAAGTTATCCTGCACATCTATTAATTGGTCATCCTGACGGTTCTAAACCGCCAGGATGACCTATAATGGATGTGTAACAACTTGTAGTATTAACCCTTTTCCCAAACACCGATCCTAGGCAGTTCGTCGATCGATTTCCAGCCTTCGCTGAGGGGTTCTTTAAGGAACGGAGCCATCTGTTCAGTCGTGCGAAGTGTAATGTCTTCAACTTTTGGCACAGTTCCTGCCGGGAAGGTATCGAGAATTTCATCATGCAAAAGCGTCAGGTATTTGAGGATTGCAGCAATCGGACGCTTGGCCTTATCAGCTGTTGCTTTGGAAGGAGCACCAACGATGCCCTGGGGCGTAGCAGCACGTTCAATAGCGGCATGACCTTCAGCTTCCTGCCACTTGGAAGGACGACGGAAAGGATCGACGGATTTGTCGACGTGTCCATCTGGCAGCAGCGGGCGGCCCCAGGCATCCTGGACTACGCTCATGTCAATCATGTCTTTGAACATCAGAAGACCAACAGAGGTTTCGGCTTCATCAGCATGAATGAAGTCTGTTTCCAAGCTGTTTTTCTTATCGGTTACAAAGAAGAATTCACGAACTGCGCGGTGCCATTCAACGATACGGAAGATACCTGGCAACTGGTATCGTTTGCAGAATTCTTGGAGTGCTGCTTCGAGTTGCCAGTCATCACCATGATTGTTAACGATGATAATCTTGCGGTAGCCATCATTCCACAGGCCCAGCATGGTGTAAATCAGAGTTTCCTGGACCACTTCATGAGGCATAATGACCGTGCCCGGCATGCCAATGTGATGATACGGATGGCCGGCGAAGTTCAGAGGAGTGAAGGTCAGGTTGCATTCACGGCCCTGCTTGGCGGTATAGCGGCGGACGCCTTCCAGAATCTGAGTGACCATAAAGGTGTCCAAGCCGGTGTTGGCATGCATGCCGTGGTTCTCGGTGCAACCGAGTGGAATGAAGACCAGGTCATTCTTACGGCGCTTTTCGATCTGCTGGGCTCGGGGCGTATTCTGAATATAGGTCCCTGCAACACCCAATTCTGACGGCGATGGAATGCCATATTCTTCGAGAATCTGGTCAATCTCTTCATCGCTGGCATCCCAAAGCTGCTTCTTGAGCTTGCCGACAGACGTATCAGCCTCAAAGAAGACATTCGGGAGTTCAGTCGTAAACCACTGCTTCTTGTTTGTCATTGTTTTTTCCTCCGTACTTAGATTGTTGATAGGGATTTTTTTGATGCCATTTTGTGATTTGCGAATTTTTAAAAAATATCTTAGTTAGTAATAACTATATATCTTTGTTATTTCAATCTTATAACATTGTACTTGTGAAGTCAACATCTGAAGTTGTATTTCTGAACAAAATGTCAAAATTAATGCTCAAAAAATGCTATACCATTGTATTAAGAAGCATCGTGCAAAACAAAACCACCTTTGTGAACGAACCATCGAATTGGCCACTCGCAAAGGCGGAATAATATTAATATATATATTATTATTGCTAATCAGCGGATGTTGTAATGCTTCTTGATCTGATAGTCCTTTACACTGCGGATATGCTCGCGGATTTTCTTTTCCGCCAGATCTGCATCCCCTGTCATAATCGCATTTAGCACTTCTTTGTGCTCAAAAAATGAAAGTTTCAGACGTTCTGGATCATTTATCGTCGTTGACGCAAAACGATTGATCTGCTCGATGATGGAGTTAGACAGATTGATAAGGTTCTTGTTTCTACTCCCTTCAAGGATTAAATGATGAAACGTCATGTCCTCCTTGACTGTCAATTCACTTTTCCCCTCGATAAGATCACTATAAGTGTTATCAAAGCAAGTTTGCAGCCGGTCAATGAATGTTGTGTCTTTTCTAACCGCACAGATCCTGGCAGCCATTCCTTCAAGGGCTTCTCGAACTTCATAAATTCCAATCAAGTCTTCAAGACTTAACTTGGTAACAAAGGTCCCTTTTTCAGGAATAGATTCAACGTATTTTTCTGTCGCCAGGCGTCTTAAGGCTTCCCTGATCGGGGTTTTGCTGAAACCTAGCTGCTCGCAAAGCGCACCTTCAACAAGCATCGCATCTGGCGCATATTCATTATTCAGGATCGCATTCTTGATGTATTGATATGCAATTTCCTGCTTGGAACCTGATTTTTTCTTTTGATATGCCATTTAATTACCCACCTTAGCAGCGATTAGTCACAAGAACGCATTATGTCAAACCCTTGAATAAACAAACAAGTTAATCTTGAAAAATCATTATGATATATCTATTGGATATTATGTATTACATTAGAAAAAAAATAAATAGATTTTGATGATTTAATTCTAATGTTATAA
>JAQUCQ010000050.1 GCA_028686145.1 Desulfuromonadaceae bacterium
GCCTCCTATCGGGTCAGTTCAAAATGTATAAGCGAACAGATCTTTCCTCTCGGACAGAACCATCGTAACGTTAGCAATTTCGAGATTTCCTTACCTCGCATTAGACTGAATACTCAGATTTATAAATGTGGTTTTGCCATTTTATGGTTTTACGAAAAAGAGCCGCGCAACTCTGTTTGGGAAAGTCGCGGCTCTCTTCTGCCATTTTATGTTTTTTTACTCTGCCAACTTATGCTTATAGTAACAAGTTTGTATGTCACAAAGATAGAATTCCTGCAGCAGTTCCTTTTCAACTATCTGCGACGGCATGTTGTTTTTTCCTTGGGTCAAAGTTTTGATTTGCAGTTCTCTGGCACTGTCGTGATCTTTACTTCAATTCTAAATTGTGCTCCTTCGCCGACATTGGCTACTGTCAGACGCCCCCCCATATGTTCTTCAATGATGGTTTTGGACATGTGTAGCCCGACGCCGGACCCCTTACCTTTTGGCTTGGTGGTGAAATAGGGATCGAACACCCTGCCAATAGCACTGTCGCAAATCCCTCCTGCATTGTCGCTAACAGTCACAACAGAATGATCTCCGAGGCACTCCGATTTAATGGTTATCGTAGGGTTTGATATTGCCCGCTCAACCAAAACGTCCTTGGCGTTGCTCAGTAAATTTAATAGGACTTGTGCATATTCGTTGGGGTGCCCGTTGATCTGAATGTCTATATCCTGTGCCACTACTAAAGCAATGCCATGATCCGCCAAAGTAGCACGCACAAGAGTGACAGCATTTTTTATGCTGTCTTGTACACTGAAACAGACAATCTCAGTGTCCTCTTTAAAAAAGTTTCTGAAATCATCTACCGTCTTGGACATGAAATGTATCAGTTCCATTACATCTTTAATGTCACCGGTCATTTGTTCAACAGTCATTTGGCCCGCAACAAATTCGCACTGTATGTTCTGAAGGATCAGGCCTAATGAATTGAGGGGTTGACGCCACTGATGAGCTATATTGTGTATCATCTCACCCATGGTGGCCTGCCGATTTTTTAGGAGCATTAACTGATCATTCTGGCGTAGCTGTAAAACTGCTTCCGCAACTCGGGTTTCCAGCGTGCGGTTTAATTCCTCAAGCTTAAGCTGTTCTGACACCAGAGCTTCCTGAACCTTTTGTCGTTCTCCAATTTCAGCTTCTAGCTGCATCTTCTGTTCATGGAGAGCAATCTCCCCAAGTTTTTGTTCAGTGATATCAAGATTGCTGGCCCGTTGGCCCATCGGGGATCCATCAACGTCAAATATTGGGCGGCAGATATGACCAATCCAGCGTATCGGGCCATCTCGGGTTATAATGCGAAATTCGATTGGCTTAAGATTTCCGTTTGCCAAAACATCGTGTGAATGATTGTTAAAATGAGCGACATCATCTGGATGAACAATTTTCACTAAGAGCCCTGGATCACGATAAAAATCATCCTTGGTATATCCGCTAATTTGGGCGCAAGAAGGAGAAACATAACGGAAACTTCTGTCAGGAGCTATCCAGTATTCCCAATTGTAGGCAAAATCTGCCACAAAGCGGTATCGTGCTTCACTTTCTCTCAGTTCAACGGTCATCTCCCTCGCTGCTTTAATGGCTCGGGCTCGGCTCGTTACCAGCAAATATGTAAGCGCGGTAAGCAGCAGAGTCAGCAACACACCCGCAACCGCAATGAGCTGATGTTTGTCGGTGCCAATTCGTCTCTCAAAATTGGGGAGAGGCGATATTGCCACTGTCCATGTTTGACCGGCAATTTCAATATTTGTAAGTGATTGTAGCGGTGATCTTGGTGTCTGTGCTGAATGGCGGCCATTTGAAGCATAGAGCAACGTATCATCAGAGATTTTGGTGCCATCGTAGATTTCAATATGGATCTCATTTGTCCGTTCTAAATTTAAATGAGTCATGAGGGCGTCTATACGCATAGATATGGCTAACCAGCCAATAATATTCGCACGACGCGATGCAATTGAATTGTGTAAGGCACCCTTCTTATATACCGGCTGAAACAGCAAAACGCCGGGTTGTTTCTGATTATCGTCATTTTGTTCAAGTCGAATTTTACCGGTAAGAGTAGCTTCACCCGTGTCGCGTGCCCTATCCATAGCGGCCCGCCGCACCGGTTCAAAGTACGTGTCGTAGCCAATAACACGCCGATTGCTATCGGTGGGTGGAGCAAGATAAATGACCGGAACGTAAAATTCGCGGCGGCCCGTCGGCCTGATTCTATAGTCAGGGAATCCCGCTGCACGAACAGCAGAAATATGGGAGGCTTTCTGTGCCTCAGGTACTTTTAGTGCGAAACTTACACCTTGGATGTCGGGGTAACTGGTTTCCAATTGAAGCGTTGCGACGTAGTTCTGGAAATGTATGCGGTCTATATTCCCGGAAACAACAAACAGGCCTTGAACGCCGTGCAGAATTTGTTCATTTGCTTCAATACGACGCTTGATAAGGGTTATGTCGCGATGCACCCGGTTTTCAAAGCTGTCATTCAGCTTTGCTTTGGCCGCCTCATTCTCGTGCTGCCACAATAGACAAACAATAATAAGGCCTGTAACAGACACTAGCAATGGCAGCCATTTGGCAAGATAAAGAGACTCAGAAATACTTTTACGGGAAAGTATTTGGCCAGCTGTTTTTTTGGGGGATGGACTGATTACCAAAAGTCACCTCCATTAAAGTGCCCACGAATTATAGTGACAGAATTAAACTTTGGCGTAACGAGAGACCTCTTTTGCCATCACTACGATTAGAAAGCATAAAGAGACTCAATAACCCTATTAAGCTCATCGTGACGATGAAATCTTTTGTGGCTTGCCGTATGTTTGGTCGTGTTAGCTATAATTAAAGGACAAAAAAGTGAATGATCTTGGAGTAATCGAAACTATGTTGCATGTCCGGTTTACAGGTCTGAGATTATCGATTGAGTTGAGGTAGGCGTTTGAACAAATTATCTCAGGCAAGATTATTTTGAGTAATGGAGTCGACAATCAAAAGCATGATCTGAATATAATCAATATGCTTCCAGCATAGCAATTAATGTGCATTAGTCAAGTAAATCAGCTCTCAAAATTGGATGTGTGTTTTTCTTGTAACGCCAACGGTGAATTGGTGCTCATGGATGTTAACACAAGTAGGGCTGCCCATTTATATAGCGCTTCAGGCAGTCGCGACACAACATCTCTCTGGAGGTCTGTTGCATGCCATTCAATTGTGTGGTGTTCGCCAACGCGTGTGCCGACCTCAGTATTTCATTTCCACGAAGGTAGGGATACTTATAGTTTTTTTGCCCAGTATTCCCGCTCAAAAGGCCAATACTCTTTCATCATGTCAACAAGACCAGACATCCTTAATTTGAACTCTTTGCGAAATCCCTCTTGCCCAGCATAAACCCGTTTATCTTTGATGCTCTGACACAATTCCAGTCCGAGGCTCCGGCCTTTTGCATAGAGGTTTTCCTCATCAGGAAAAGTTCTGATTCCGGCTATTGGCGATCCGATACCACCAACGGAGTTGGCACCAAGGGTGTTTGCGAAGCGGCTCATATATGACAGCACTTCATCATCTCCTCCTCCACCAGAAGTCTCAACCATGGCAGCATACTTTCCTTCCAGGGCCATACAGTGAATAAGACCGTTACAACGATCAAACAAAGCTTTCATCTGAGCTGTAACACTGAAGATGTAGTTTGGGCTGGCCAGAATGAAACCGTCGCATGCGAGCAGCTTCTCTTTGATGACTTCGAAATCGTCATTGATGTTGCAGATGCCGGTTTTGTGGCAGACGTCACAGGCCACGCACGGCAGAACATTCAAGGTTTTCAGGGAAATAATTTCCGTTTCTGCTCCGGAGTTTTCAACTCCGGCAAGCACTTCATCTAACAGGCGCCCGGTGTTACCGTGCATTCCTCTTGGGCTGGCTATTATGGCGAGTATTTTCATGATTACCTCTCTCTTGTTTGTTGTGGGAGACTGTCCAGTGCCATTTTGCATGTTTTATAGCGGGGCTCTGAGAGGGCAGGACGTTTTCAGCAGCTTTTCAGTAAAACTTTCTACTGACTCCGGTCGGCAAAAGTAATATCCTTGGCCCACCCCACAACCAAGTTGTAGGAGTGCTTGACGCTGTTCTTCCGTCTCGACTCCTTCGGCAACAGTGGCTAGTCCCATCTGTTGCGCAATGGCAAGTATTGTAGAGATGATCGCCGAGTCGTTATTATCATCAAGCATATTTTTTACAAAAGTTTGATCTATCTTCAGGGTATCGATAGGAATCCGCTTTAGATAAACAAGAGACGAATACCCCGTACCAAAGTCATCAATTGCGATGCTAAAGCCCAGACATCTAAGTTCCGCCATAATCTCGGACATCCGTTCCGGATCGCCCATAAGGCAACTTTCAGTAAGTTCCAACTCAACAGAAGATGGTGATACCCCGGCTTCTTCCAATACCCTTGCTACGCGTTCAATGAAGTATGGGTCTTCAAGTTGCCGGGCTGATACGTTTACTGCAATTCTGCCACGACCGTTCAATCCCCGCTCATTCCACAGCTTTATGTGCTGACAAGCCGTCCTGAGAACCCACTCGCCTATCTGGATCATCAGGCCCCGGCTTTCTGCTATAGGTATGAACTCAGCGGGACTTACCGCACCGAGTACCGGGTCGTGCCAACGAAGTAGAGCTTCGGCACCCACAATCATCGCGGAGAGCAGGTCCACCTTAGGTTGATAGTGAAGTTGCAAGTTTCCTTCTGACACCGCACATTCCAAGCGATGGATAATCTCCAACTTTCTGATAAGCGCGTGGCTCATTTTACTTTTGTATAAACGGTACCCGCCGCCGGTTTCCTTTACCTTTGACATGGCAAGGTCGGCTCTTGACAGCAGATCAGTCGGATTATCGGCATCGCTCGGATATAACGCAATACCGATGCTGCCACCTATGGAAAAGGAGTGAGCGCCAATCAGGAATGGCTGTTTAATGGCTTCCAAGATATGTTTCGCAAGACTAATGGCATTTTTGGGGTTGTCTTGTTGGCAGATGATAATGAAATCGTCACCACCAAACCGAGCAATCATACAGTTATCGTCGGATAATTCTCGTAACTTCTGTGCAACTTTCACCAGGATCTTGTCGCCTGTCTCATGACCGTAGGATTCATTGATTTCACGAATATAGTCAAGATCAAGTAAAAGCAAAGCTAGTTGACTGGAGTTTTCTTGGGCAATTGTAATAGCGTCAGCAAGCAGAGAGGAAAGATGATTCCGATTTGGTAGTCCAGTCAAGCTGTCATAAAACGCTAACCGGTGAATACGAGCATTGGCGTGTTCGTGAGCTATGCGAAGGCGAATAGTCTCTATTCCGAATGACAGGTCGCTTGTCAGCTCTTCGAGCAGTGCAATCTCCTCGCTGAGGAAAGCGTTCGGTTCCGGTGCATAGATTGCAATGGCGCCGATTGTTTTTCCACCCACCTTAAGCGGGAGGGCAATTGCAGACTGGTAGTTCCTGCTTCTGGCGTCTTCATGCCAAGTGACAAGTCTGGGATCGTTCAGAATGTCGTGTCTGAGTTGCGTTGTTCCGGTACGGATGGCAGTACTCATTGCACTGAACCCGTGCTCCCCATCTGCCCATGACATTTTGGCTACAGAGAGGAACCCGTCATCATAGCCACAATGGGCGGCAGGGCGAACAGACTGTTCAGCATCCAACTCCTTATATCCGACCCAACTAAGAGAATATCCACCAATCTCTGTCGATATCTGACAGACATCATAAAGAAGTACGGATTCATCATGGGCACGGAGAAGCGTTTGATTGCTCGCAGAAAGCAATCTTAGGGCACGGTTGGTTCGTTTGAGTTCATCTTCAATGTTTTGCGACTGCCACATTGTTGCCTCTGTTCCCTGTGGTAGAAGGGAAACCATAGCTTTTATTATTGCATTGTTACTACGCTCACGCCAATTTCAATATTTTTTTCCAATGTATGAAATGATGCGACTCATCCTCCCAGTAAATAATTTTACTGGTCATGCTTATGTGGTGCTTGTTTCGTTGATAATATCTACAAACTTATTGAACAACTCAATATTAAAGGCCCCGCTTTTGGCCTCATCAAGCATTATTTTGATTGCATCGGCATGCGTATTCGCTTTGCGTTGGGGGCGATCCATGATCAAGGCACTGTAAACGTCACAAATTGCTGCAACTTGTCCACTACGCGGGATATTGTCTCCCTTTAGCCCGGTAGGATAGCCGTTTCCGTCGTATCGCTCATGATGGTAACGAACAATATTGAGCACAATCTCGCCATAATTTCCACAATGTTTCAGATAATCATAACCTTCCCGCGTGTGCTGTTTAACTTTCCAATATTCAATATCGGAAAGGGCATCATTTTTTTCAAGGACTTCATTAGTGATGAAGGTCATGCCGTAATCGTGAAGCAGAGAACCAATACCCACATCGATCATTTCGTCAGGAGCAAGTTCAAACAATCTTTCGTGAATCAGCAGGGAGAGTGCAGCTACTTGAACTGAGTGGGTAAAGATATAAAAATTGTTATCTACCACCGTCTTAAGTGAGTCCAGCACATGTGGATCTGAGGCTACGTATTGTAAAATATTCTGGACCAAGTTACGGCAGCGCAGGAGGTTCGCGGTAGTTTCTGGAGATTCAAACATGTCGATCACGCAGTTTACAGAGGTCTGATAGAGTATCCTCCCCTTGGCGATGCTGCTGAGATCGTTCCTGGCAAGCATTTCAGCCATGGTGCTCTCCATAAAATCGTTAAGAACTTCCATGTCGCCGCTTCGGACATAGAGAAATTCTGTGTATGTTCTCTCCAGACGACTAAAATCCGCGAGAGTAAACATCCTGTCCGGATCTTTGTAGAGCACATAATTGCCGCTAGTCTTGAGGAACAGCGCTACACTGGGAAAATATTCCGGTGTGATGCTATCGATGCTTATTGCCCGCCAGTAACGTTCTCTACTCATTGATTACAAAATCCTATTTATGTTGGCATGCTGTGTTAACATCACTTTAGAAAAGTACTAAAAAACAAAACCCACCATCGAGATGCAATGGTGGGTTCTTTGTATATAGACCTAATTCCATTTCGGTAACCCCTCTATCCAGGTTATTGGACAGGTAGCTTTGCGTCACCCGGTTACCCGAGTTTTGCCCATTCGATGATTTTGATTACCTTTTAGCATAGATATACCATATACGTCAATCTTCATTAAAATGGTAATCAGCTAATAATTAAGCCGAATTAGGAGTGCTCGATTATCTGCTACGTCTTCAGGAAAAGAGTTACGTCGTACATCCATTGAAAGTAATCACGAAGATATGCTGTTGCAGGCCGTAGCCGAGCCGACATCTCGCCGTATCCGGTACGGAATTGGTGGCTGGGGTGCATTAATGGTGTTGGAAGATGATTCGCCAGAAGTAATCCCGCAATGCTATCTCGATTTTCTGACGAATCTGCCTTACATCCTTACCAATGGTGATACATTTTTGTCCATGCATGTTTTTTGCCTTCAAAGCTCACAATCCGCTACTCATCGCAAGTCGCTGGAGTTGAGTGTGCCTACTTATTTCAGACTACCTCAGTCCCGCCTCCAGCGAAACACCAAAACTAGCTCATTTCTATCTAAAAACAATTCCATATGTGAGTTCTTGACTCATCCATTTATTGGTAGCATTATTTTAAAAAGGCATCAAAGCTGACATATTTCGATCGGAAATTGGGCCGCATTCTTTCCCTGCGGCAATTGATAGTGTAGCTTGAGAAACTTTAGTGTCACCTCGATTTTTAATATCTCGCCCACGGTTCCCCCCGTGGGCTCTCTATTTACAAGGATAAGGAAATGTTTACACGCAGACAGTTTTCATAGCCGTGCGACCGGCTTTCTGCTCGTGCCGCACAGCGCGCTGGCGAAGACACTCATGAAACTACTACCCGCACTTGGGCAAAGTAGTTGTTCATAAAAACGCTGCAGTATTAATTAGCCATTTTTGCAAAAGAGCCATTTCATTTTGAAGTAAATTTGGCCGGTTCTGGCCGGTTTATGCCGAAATGCAATAAATACAAAAGGTAACAGAGCTGGTGTCTACCCCCTCGTTATTGCAATTAAATCAGCTGCTTAATGAACATGCTTCCCCGTACTCAATCAGGTATTAGTCGTTGCGTCAATTCAGTTAAACAAGTTGTTTGTAGGAAATTACAGTGCCCGGAGGATGAAAAAAATATGCACCATTTTCGTTGTCTTACCAGTTTGCTAGCAGTATTCCTATTGACTTCAACCATCTGTGAAGCTTCCGGTAATTTGTCAAAGCCTTCGATAATCAACCTTCGAGTTGAAACTTCAGCAGCTGATCTCGGAAACCTTCTAAATAAGTCGGTAAAAAAAGATTTATTCAACGGTCAAGGTAGTTTCGGTACTTCTGTGGATATTTTGCGCACCGGCCCAATAGTCGTTACTGCGGCAAATGATTTCGTTTACCTTTCAATCCCTGTACAGCTGACATTCGGCTACGGAATGTTTACGACAGGTCCACTCAGGACTAATCTTCGGTTTAAAGTAAAAATTAATGTTATGCCAGACTGGCGATTAAAAACTGAGCTGTACTATACCGGGCTCTCTGACGGGCTTTCTGATTCTCTTCGCTTAGGTGTGGTTACGATAAATCCTAAAAGTCTTGTGGAGGACGTTACACTGCCGGTGCAGAGACTTCTGGCCCCGATCATTGACATTAAACTCAACGACACGGTGCGTCTCCGTGACAAAATTGCGCCATTATGGCAAGGAGCATTTACTCCAGTACTTGTCGATAAAAAATTTAGCGCGTGGTTGGAATTGTCACCAGAGAAGATTGTCATGAGTCCGTTGTCTGCAACAAACAATCGTCTTCGAGTGTCAATCGGACTCGTAACTGCCGCAGAGATCATAATCGGGCCAAAACCAGCCTCATTACCAGCCAGACCATTGCCACAGATTCAGCAACTGGCAAACTTCGATAACCAGTTCCACATCCAGCTTACCGCAAATATTTTCTTTTCTGATCTTGTGACGGCACTGAACCCGATTCTACTTAACCAGACTTTTGGAGATGATAAGAAGGTTACGATTCGTAGCTTCAATTTGAAAAGCACCGAAGGCAAGCTTGTAATCGAGTTAGCGACTACCGGAGACTTTGACGGTGAATTGACACTGATTACCAAGCCAATCTACAACCCTCAGAGCAATTCACTTACTTTTGATAATATTGAGTTTGATACCAGACATGCCGGCTTCTTAGTTGGTGTCGGTGGCTGGCTGTTTAACGGTACAATTCGTAATGTAATCAAAGAAAAACTCAACGCGACTATCATTGACCAGCTTGCGAATGCGCGGGTAAAAGTTTCAGCAGCTTTAGCAAGGATTCAACTTGCCGAACATGCAGAACTTTCTGGTACGGTCACATCCTTATCCCTCGGGGAAGCAGTTGTGGATGCTGATCGCTTGTCACTTCAAGTTGCAGCCCAAGGAGAAACTGGCATTAGCTTGAAGTGATAGACTGACAGATATGGCGTGGGAAAAGTGGACATTTAAATGTGGTTTTGCCACATTCTGTGTTCATCTTCTATCCTGTGGAATTTTATAGTTTTTCGAAAAAGAGCCGCGCTGCCTTTTTGGGGGCAAACGCGGCTCTTTTTTGCCGTTTTATGGTTTTTGACTCTGCGCTTGAAGTGACAGTTTGTATGACTAAGCCAACACGATGAAATAAATATAAAAAAGAAGGGCCGGCCACGATCAAGAAATCTCAGATAGTCTGTTGACCTACTGGGCCTCTTTCAAAACAAACCTTACAGTGACAAGTACCTGAGATGTCATTGACATACCATTTTTGACAGCCGGCGCAAATGTGGACTTTCTGATGGCGGCGCTTGCCGCTTCGGCAAAACCAAAACCATTTGCTTCTATTGTTTCGAGCCTCTGCAATTTGCCTTGATCGTTCAGCGCCAGACTTAAAACAACCTTCCCTTCTTTCCCCAGTTTTCGAGCCATAAATGGATATATAGGAGCTTCCTTATGGATGAAACGTGGAGAGCCTGTCTCTCCCATCACCATTGCTGGCGCTGAATTATAACTTTGACGGGTGGAAACTGGAGGCTTGCTATTTTCCTGAGGAGGAGCTGACGCCTGATAGGAATTCAACGCCACACTTACAGGGGTAATATTCTTAGCTTGTAGTGGAAAAACTGAATCAGGAGCATTGTTCGACGTTGGTATTTTTATAAGGGCATTCTTATTAGCATCTTGTGGAGCCGATTGCTTGCCATGTGGTATCGACTGAATAGGAGTTACGACTTCGGTATGTCTATCGGTATTAATAGTGAGTTTAGTTGGGATTTGTTGGGTTTGCTTCACAGTCCGGGCAACGGGGGATTCAACCATAAAAGTCTCAACCGTATGTGCGCTACTCTGCGTTGCCTTTGGCAACTTTGTGGCAACAATAATCAAGACAATATGAAGAAGAATTGACCCAATAACATAATTCCAAAGTTGATTTGATTTCATGTTGACATTGTACACGTTACAGCACACTGGCAACAGAAAGGACCTGGCATGCGGTGCGATTCGCCGCCATATAGACGCCAATTGAATCATTAAGATCATAGGTATTTTGTACTATTTCATCTGTTAGAACTTTGCCAGGTACACCATCAATAACCATCCGCCCATTCTTGACCAATAGAAGACGATCCAACATGGCGCCCATTCCAATGTCGTGGAGAGACATGAAGACGGAGACTTTATTTTCACTGACAATAGCTTTAAGCAGATTATATAACTCGAATTGGTACTTTATATCAAGGCTCGCCAGAGGTTCATCAAGAAGAAGCACTTTGGCGCCCTGTACCAATGTCATGGCAATATATGCCCGTCTTCGTTCGCCGCCACTCAATTCAGCGAGGTGTGTCTTTGCTTTTCCCTGCAGGCCGACTAAATGAAGCGCCTCTTCTACGGAAAATACCTGCGATCCATCTTGTGGATACTCACCCATCCTGACAAGCTCACCAACACGAAATGGAGCCTGTAAATCCAAAATTTGCGGAAGATACGCAACATGTTTTGCCCGTTCTTTTCCGCTGTAAGAACCAATCGCTCGATCTCCAACCAGAACTTTTCCTTTTGTAGGAGAGAGCAGTCCGGCTGCAAGCTTGAGGATCGTAGACTTCCCCGCTCCATTTGGCCCCATCAGTCCAACCAGTTCGCCCTCAGCCACTGAAAATGACATTTGATCCATAAACCTTTTCGGACTGTAGGAAAACGAAACCGCTGCAAACTCAAGTGTGGTCATTGATACAATCTCCTGAAACAGCACTTAGGGCGCTTTTCTTTGCCCCAACAGAAATATGAAATAGGGAGAACCGATAAGTGCAGCGATGACCCCAGCTGGAAGCTCCAATGGCGCCGCAACAGTTCTGCCAATAGCGTCGGCAAAGCACAGCAGAGTCCCTCCGGCAACGACCGAAAGCGGTAGTACAACTGCTGCATCCGAGCCTACATGGCGCCGGACGACGTGGGGGACGACAAGCCCTATGAATCCAACTACGCCACCCATGGAAACCGATGCAGCGGTCATGAGCGAGGCCGCAATAAAGAGATAGAGTCTTTCCCGTGGCGGATTAAAACCGAGGCTATACGCAATATCGTCACCCAGCGTTAAGGCATTCAGTCCTTTGTGCCGTGCCAATGCGAGAGCAAGGCCAATGAGTATGAATGAGAGTCCAACAGGAAGTAGTTCCCAGTCAACCATTGAGAGATCGCCGGACATCCAGAGTATTGCCCTTCTGAGGCCGTCATCCACGGAAAGAGTCATAACCAGCATGAGTACAGCAGAGAGAAAGAAGCCTATACCCACACCGGCCAACAGGAGCCGTTCAGGCTTCAGCCCTTTCCACCCGTGCCCAAGAATGACAACGGCTGCACCTGTTGCAAGTGCACCGATAAACGCCAGTATTGGAACGCTTAACGTAAACAGGGAAATGCCAAACATAATCCCGAATGAGGCTGCGAGCGACGCACCGCTGGAAATCCCAAGAATGTAAGGATCTGCAAGTGGATTACGAAAAATTCCCTGAAGGATGGCGCCAGAGGCCCCGAGAGCGCCTCCCATTAGAAGTGCAACCGCCGTTCGTGGAAGCCTGATGGCAAGAAGAATCCGGCATGTTTCACTATCCATAACGAAAGGATTTAATAAGCGTGGGCCACTGGCAACCGAGACGACAATAATGATCAAGGAAGTAATACACAGTGCTACCGCAACGAGAGAATTTGATTTGGTATCGCGTTTCATGGCATCTTTCTGCAACGGTCAAGTTTTCTCATACCCGCTGGTATTCTTGGACCAGGACGATACAGAGCATCATCCATGAAGTAGACCCGTCCTTTTTTTACTGCTTCAAGCATACTCAAACTTTTCAACAAACCTTTGGAGAAAGTTCTCATGTCAGCATGCCCTGTGCCAATCAGAATTAGGTCAGGTTCGCGTTCGATGACAGCTTCCACCGAAAAGCGGGGATAGGCAACCTTTCCATCGGAAGCTATATTGATCAAGCCATTCATCTTCATCGCATCATCGAGGATCGTTCCGGGGCCGGCTACAATGAGAGGGCTGGGCCAGATGACGAAGACAGCTTTCCTGCCTCTCCCATTACTTCTTAGCGATTTTTCTACATGATGTGCTGCGGTCACATCTTGAATTGCTTTCTCGATGTTTTCTGCCAAGTGATCGGCTGCTGGCCGAGCTCCCAGAGCTTGCCCCATTTCCCGTATACCAGCTGGAAGTTCTGCAAGACGCCGTGACTTAAACACATACGTTTTAATACCAAGTTTGGCGAGCCTTTCGGCGATAGCTTTCGGGTTACCATCTTTGGTCAGGACGACAATATCCGGCTTCAGAGAAATGATTGCCTCAAGAGAAGGATTTGCCATGCCGCCAATTTTTGTTTTACTGCGGGCTTCTTTGGGACGATCACAAACGGTTGTTACTCCCACTACCTGATCACCCAGGCCAAGAGAAAAGATAATTTCCGTCATGGCCGGGGCAAGCGAAACAATCCGCTTCGGTGGACCGGGGCTGCTATAAACAGCCCCGGTCCACCCGATAAACAAGAATAAACAGAGAATGAAACTTTTTATGCCGCAGCATCTCTGTGACATTTAGTATGTTACCTTG
>JAQUCQ010000051.1 GCA_028686145.1 Desulfuromonadaceae bacterium
AAAGGGATTCTTCGGATAAATCCTCAGAATGACAGAAAATTAAAATAACTTTTAAATACATAATTTAAAAAATAAAATTATTAAATGGATGTTATCATCCAAATGTCACACACCATCGATAACTTCCGTAATTTCTTTCACGAAGACAAAGAGAAAAGTGACTTTCTTGTCGGCGAAACTATCCACCACGCCCTTGAGTTTGTTTCATCAGCACTGTCCGCCCATAACATCAAGGTAGAATTTGAAGACAGTGAAAGAATAGTCGTCAATGGTTACCGGAATGAGTATGCACAGGTGCTCTTTAACATACTTTCAAACTCCCGTGAGGCCTGTATCGAACGCGGCACCTCCGCTCCATGTATTCAGGTCCGCGTAACAGCTGAAAACGACCGTTCAGTAGTTTATATCCGGGATAATTGCGGTGGAATCTCTGACGATGTCATTCCCAAGATTTTTGACCCATATTTCACAACCCGTGCACCTGATAAAGGGGCCGGCATCGGACTCTACATGTCAAAAGTCATTATTGAACAGAATATGAACGGTCATCTGACAGCACACAATATCGAAGGTGGGATTGAATTTCGGATTGAGGTATAAAAAACAATTTTTCAGGTGATGATAAAAACACAAGGCAACATTTTCGGTTGCCTTGTGTTTTTATCAGAAGTATTGAAGCGAACCATTCCTGCCGGAACCTGCTCTCCTGAATTGTTACTATGCGCCAGACTGTGGTACAGACAAGACATGAATGACGGTCTTCAGCGCAGATGCTAACCCTGCAGATATTTCAAAACTTGATCCGGGTGCTGCTCGGCCTTGGCCACTTTTGACCACTGTTTTTTTACTATTCCGTCCGGCCCGACAATCACCGTGGAGCGGATTGTACCAACGGATTTTTTGCCGCACATAACCTTCTCGCCAAAAGCCTCATAAGCCTGCATCATGGAGCAGTCTGGATCGCTCAATAAGACAAACGGCAGACTGTGGGTGGTGATAAATTTGCCGTGCGCAGCCAGACTGTCCTTACTGACGCCAAGAACCTCAACGCCAATATCAGTCAGCACCTCATAGGCGTCACGAAAACCACAGGCTTCCTTGGTGCAACCAGGCGTGTTATCTTTCGGATAAAAATAAATTACAACCGTTTTGCCAGCATACTGTTTCAGTGTATGCAGCGTACCATCACTCCCCTCCAGCGAGAACTCAGGTGCTTTTTCCCCTTCCAGTGACATCGTAGAACCTCCATGAACATTAATAGGACAATTTTTATCCAATTTACTACTCTCATCTGAAACGTCAAGCGGAATGTAGCCATATACATACCAAAATAATCAGCAGGGAGTTCCCGCTTTCCAGGGACTGCAACCTAACTCTATTTCAACGGATACTCAGACATCCTGACGAACCGGAAGCCACGCTTCTGCAATTCAGGCACCGCTGCCATAATCCCCGCCCCTGTTCCCGCTTCAGGGTGATTCATATGCAGCAGCGCAATATCACCGGGGACCGCTTTCAAAAGTGCTGTTTTGACCTGTGCGGCCGTCCATGTTGCCCCGGCATCTCCCAGCAGTGAATAACCGGCAACCTCGTGCCCGAGTCCCTGTGATATCTGAACGGCAATTTCATCATAATAGGCGGTACCCGAACGATACAGTCTCGGCCGGACACCGGTTATCGCTTCAATTTTACGGGCATTCAGTTCAATTTCCTCTACGACCTCAGCTACATTCTTCGTTCCGATAATACCGTATATCGACCTGCCGCTGACTGAGGCCGGTTTGTGACGAATCCCGTGGTTGGCGATCTCAAAGAGCGGGTTAGCGGCCAATTGCCTGAACAGTGCGGGGTTGGCATCAATCCAGCGGCCATTAATAAAAAGCGTCGCGGGGATCTGCTTACGAATCAAAAACTCCACCAACCGGGAGTCTACCCCGCTTCCTTTGGCACTGCCACAGGCATCGAGTGTCAAGGCGATAACCTTTTCCTTCGTGTCCAGCTTCGTACGGACACCCGGAATATGTTCTCCCCACTGAAGCGGAACAATACCTGAGTATCGAGAAGTATAGAGTTGTTTCAGGCTTTCAATAGAGGGTAACGCTGAACTGGCAAAAACGGTCGAACCGACTAATACAATGAGGGCAATAAGCACTGTCGAGATTCTGTTCATAGCAAACTTCTCCACGATATTCGTTCTGAATTCTTTTACATATTCTTCTGTATATTGCGTGCAGATGCAACTACAAAACATTCCCGCTTGACATGAATAAATATAGCGGTAGTCTGTCAAGACTTTGCACCTGTATGCTAAAATAAAAAATAACCACCTAATTATCAGGAGCACCACCGTGTCGCGACGTTTGCCAAAGATGCTGTATGCCGATCACAAGGGGAACATTTTTGACCACCCCGAACTCTGCATGGCCGGAATGAACGGGACCGTCCCGACACTGCCGGATGATCTCGAATTAATCCCGCTCCCCGAAGACAGCAGACTCTTCACGATGCCGTCCATGCCCCCTATTGCCTGGGATCCGCGCAAGAAAGCCTTTATTACAGTTGACACTCTGCGGGAGGGGAAGCGAAGCCGGAGGATTCAGGCGGTATCAGCTTTCATGGCCCCCGGGTATCTGCGCACCCTGCTTCCGGCGTGCGACTATTCGCATAAGACTGATTTGTTGCCGCTCTGGTCATATACCGCCGTGGGGTGGGATGAAGAACGTGACTGTTTCGTTGTTGCTGCCAGCAAGGTGGACAACAACAGCAACTGGAATCCGGTTAATTACGATGATCGCACCCTCGACCCGCTGGTCAGGCAGATGTTGAAGCAGATACCGGGCAACCGCCTACTGGAGCAGCTGTCTCGTTGCGCCGTCGATTATCACTGCTTTGCCGCCAAGAATTTGTTTTACCGGCGCTGGGAGGCACCTCTGCCAACCTCACCGATCTGCAACTCTGCCTGCCTAGGCTGCATCAGTCTGCAAGCGTCGGAATGCTGTCCCTCCAATCATGACCGGATCAGCTTTGTCCCTACCCCGGAGGAGTTGTGTGAACTTGCCATTCCCCATCTGGACCAGGCCGAACAGGCCATAGTATCATATGGTCAGGGATGCGAAGGTGACCCGATTCTGCAGGCAGACACCATTGCTGTGGCAACCAGGCGTATGAAAAAGGAAAGCTCACGCGGCACGGTCAATTTTAATTCGAATGGATCAATCCCCGAACGGGTTCAGCAACTCTGTGACGCCGGAATGGACTCGTTCCGTTTTTCGATGAATTCTGTACGTGAAGAAACGTATAACCGCTATTACCGTCCCAAAGGATATCAGTTTAGCGATGTGCTTCGTTCAGTTAATCTTTCAAAGGAGGCCGGTCGCTTCACTTCAATCAACTACCTGGCCTCCCCCGGCGTTACTGACGCCCCACAGGAGGTTGAAGCTCTGATGAAGTTTGTCTCTGAAACGAATATCGACATGATTCAGATGCGCAATTTATCGATCGACCCGGAATACTATAACCGTGAAATGGGTGTCAATGGCCAGGGAATAGGTATGTACCGCTTGCTGCAACGCCTGAAAAAAGAATTTCCCCGTCTGCAGTTCGGTTATTACAACCGTACGAAAGAAAATTTCTATCCGGAGAACCTTGAAACAGCCTGGCCGGTCGGTAACTAGTTATTTTTGCTAAACATCCCACCCCATGCCCTGCCAGAACGGAAAATATTTCAGATACCCCCTTGATTTTTGAAGGGGTGCTGTTTATATTCTGGAAGTATTAGCACTCAGCGACCGTGAGTGCTAATTTCAACTTTATCATCACACCACACAAGAATAGAAAGGAGAAGAACAGATGAATTTACGACCACTTCAGGACCGCATCATTGTAAAAAGGGTAGAAGAAGAAACCAAAACAGCCGGAGGTCTTTTCATCCCCGAGACCGCTAAAGAGAAACCGCAGCGTGGTGAAATCGTGGCTGTTGGCAACGGCAAAAAAACGGAAGACGGCAAAGTGCTGCCGCTGGATGTAAAAGTCGGCGATCTCGTACTGTTCGGTAAATATGCAGGAACCGAAGTTAAAGTTGACGGCAATGACTATTTGATGATGCGTGAAGACGATATTCTGGCGGTTGTCGAGTAAGCAACCGGCATTATACGCTTTGCAGTCACGAATTTTTAATACAAAAATCACCTTAATTCACACGGAGGAATTCACATGTCAGCAAAGATTATCAAATTCGACCAGGACGGTCGTAACGCCATCCTGAAAGGCGTAAACATCCTCGCCGATACCGTTAAAGTAACCCTCGGACCTAAAGGGCGCAACGTAGTAATCGACAAATCCTACGGTTCACCGCTGATCACCAAAGACGGCGTAACCGTTGCAAAAGAGATTGAGCTGGAAGACAAGTTTGAAAACATGGGCGCTCAGCTGGTAAAAGAAGTCGCATCAAAAACTTCCGACGTCGCCGGCGACGGTACCACGACAGCAACCGTTCTGGCCCAGGCTATTTACAAGCAAGGTTCCAAGCTGGTTGCCGCAGGACACAACCCGATGGAAATCAAGCGCGGTATCGATAAGGCTGTTGACGCAATTGTTGCCGAACTGAAAAAAATCTCCAAACCGATCAAGGATCACAAGGAAATCGCTCAGGTTGGCACAATCTCCGCCAACAATGACAAGACCATCGGCGATATCATTGCTGAAGCCATGGAAAAGGTCGGCAAAGAAGGCGTTATCACCGTAGAAGAAGCAAAGGCAATGGAAACAAGCCTGGAGACAGTCGAAGGTATGCAGTTTGACCGCGGCTATCTTTCCCCCTACTTCGTAACCGATCCGGAACGCATGGAATGCTCCATTGAAAATGCCATGATTTTGATTCATGACAAAAAGATCTCCAATATGAAAGATCTCCTCCCCGTTCTGGAAACGACTGCCAAATCCGGCCGTCCTCTCCTGATCATCGCAGAAGACATCGAAGGTGAAGCTCTGGCAACTCTGGTTGTCAACAAACTGCGCGGCGTCCTGAACGTCTGTGCCGTTAAAGCTCCCGGCTTTGGTGACCGCCGCAAAGCCATGCTGGAAGACATTGCCATCCTTACCGGTGGCCAGGTTATTTCCGAGGAAGTCGGCTTCAAACTCGACCAGACTACCGTCGATATGCTCGGCCAGGCCAAGCGTATTACCATTGACAAAGACAACACCACCATCATCGATGGCAATGGCAAGGAAGAAGCAATTCAGGGCCGGGTAAAAATGATCCGTGCCCAAGCTGAAGAATCCTCCAGCGATTATGACAAGGAAAAACTCCAGGAGCGCTTGGCCAAACTGGTTGGCGGCGTAGCCGTTATTAAAGTTGGCGCAGCAACTGAAGTTGAAATGAAAGAGAAAAAAGCCCGCGTTGAAGATGCCCTGCATGCAACCCGCGCAGCTGTAGACGAAGGGATTGTCCCTGGAGGCGGCGTAGCATATATCCGCGCCATGAATGTTCTGGACGGACTCAAACTGGTCACCGAGCAACAGTTTGGCGTGAACGTGATCAAAGCTTCTCTCGAAGCTCCGATCCGTCAGATTGCTGATAATGCAGGGATCGATGCTTCGATCGTAGTTGACAAGGTCAAGAACGGCAAAGATGCCTTTGGATACGACGCCGCAAATGATGAATATGTCGATATGATCAAAGCCGGCATCATCGATCCGACGAAAGTTTCCCGTAGTGCCCTTCAGAATGCAGCTTCCATCGCCGGCTTGATGTTGACGACCGAAGCACTGATCGCCGAAAAGCCGAAAGAAGATACCGGCGGCGGCATGGCTGGCGGAATGCCTGGTGGTATGGGCGGCATGGGCGGCATGGGCGGCGGAATGTACTAGAAAGTACCGTCAGTCAGCTTCAAGTGATGCATCTAGTCGCAATCATGGGCGGAAAACTTCGGTTTTCCGCCTTTGTTTTTTTCCGTTAATGCGCTAAGATAGCTCTACCGTAATAAAGGTACGATACAGATTGGAGTATGTATGGAAGTAATCGGCACAGCATTGACAATGAGTGACCTCGTTGCATACCAGGATGGTTCGGTGGTCAGCAAGACACTGATCGATAAGAAAATCGGGACAGTGACGATGTTTTCTTTCGGCGTCGGCCAGGGTTTGAGCGAGCATACCGCACCATTTGACGCTTTTGTCCAAGTAGTTGATGGAGAAGCGGAAGTATCTATCAATGGTAAAGCACAAACGGTGAGTGCCGGCCAGATGATTATCATGCCATCCAACATTCCCCACGAACTGAAGGCCGTCAAGCCGTTCAAGATGCTGCTGGTAATGATACGGGCATGACCAAGCCTGGGCAAACGGCAGTGCTGCTGCTTCAGATGGGAGGCCCGGACTCGTTGGCTGCCATTGAGCCGTTCCTGTATAACCTCTTTTCTGACCGGGATATTATTCGCATTGGACCGGCTTTTATCCAGCCGATGGTTGCCCGTTTTATCGCACGGCGTCGCTCGAAGAAAGTCATGGAATACTATAAAAAGATCGGCGGCAAGTCACCAATCCGGGAACTGACCGAACAGCAGGCTACCGAACTAGAAACGGTTCTCGGCACGCGCTACCGCTGTTGCGTGGCCATGCGCTACTCGAAGCCGGATACGGCCGAGGCACTGGCTGCGATCACGCGAGAAGGCATCACCAACATCATCGTCCTTTCGCTTTATCCGCATTATTCCCGTGCTACGGTTGGGTCCAGTATTAATGAGCTGAAGCGCACACTAGGAAAGTCTTCGACGCCGTTCAAGCTGTCCTATATCAACCAGTTCTATGATCATCCCCTTTATATTGCCGCACTGGCGGAAAAAATTGAACAGGGATTGGCTGCTTTTCCCGACCGGAGTGACGTTCAGCTGGTCTTTTCGGCCCATGGCCTGCCGCAATCTTTCATTGATTCCGGCGATCCCTATCTCGTCCATATTCAGTCAACCGTCCGCTTGGTGATGGAACAGTTCGGCAATATTTCCCACCATCTGGCGTTTCAGTCGCGTGCCGGCCCGGTCAAATGGCTGGAACCATCCACCGAGGCAAAAATCGCCGAGCTTGCGGCCACCGGTTGCAAGCAACTCTTAATGGTGCCGCTCTCGTTCGTATCCGACCATATTGAGACACTTTATGAGATTGACATCCAGTACAAAGAAGAGGCGGCTGCACTGGGCATTGCCGATTTCCGACGAACCGAGGCTCTCAACAGCTCTCCGGCGTTTATATCCTGCCTGGCGGAGCTGGTACAAAGCGCTGCGAACTGACATTGAAATTGCAAGCAGCCCCGCGTATAACTCGAACGTTATCTATAACAACTAATCAGGAGGGAACCATGTTTAAGAAAATGTTGGCTGTTGGCATACTGATCTGCCTCATAACAGGAATCGCCTATGCAGAAGGGAATAAAAAACCGGTCGTCATTATGGAAACGACACTCGGTACCATCAAAATTGAGCTTTTTGAAAAAGAGGCACCTGTCAGCGTCAAGAATTTTCTTACCTACACAAAAAATGGATTTTATAACGGCACCACCTTCCACCGCGTCATTCCCGGCTTCATGATCCAGGGTGGAGGATTTACCGCAGATCAAACACAGAAACCAACAGGCGCCCCTATCAGGAATGAGGCCGCAAATGGCCTGAAAAACGATCGAGGCACAATTGCCATGGCCAGAACCTCAGCTCCAGATAGTGCCACGTCACAATTTTTCATCAATGTTGTGAACAATGACATGCTAAACCGTCCCAGCCCTGATGGAGCCGGTTATGCAGTCTTTGGCAAAGTGATTGAAGGAATGGCTGTTGTTGACAGGATCGCCTCGGTAAAAACGAAGGACATAAACATGATGTTCCAGAACGTCCCTGCAACTCCAGTGATTATCAAGTCTGTCAAAATAGTGAGGTAGGTGCCATGGGAATGACTGAAGATCTTGTACACTGGACTCATGAGCAGAAATGCCGGAAAGCGGTTGAGTCGCTCAAGAGAAACGGCTTCACCGCCCGGTTCTACGCCACCCCGCAAACAGCAGCAGAATACATCACTGCCGAGGCAGTCGAGGCTGTTTCGATCGGCTTTGGCGGTTCAATGACGATTGCCTCCATGGGGGTGGAACAATTGCTGCGCGAACAGGGAAAAGAGATTCTCAATCACAGCAATCCATCACTATCACGCGATGAAAAGCTTGAGGTCATGCGCCGTCAACTGACGTGCGACCTGTTTCTCTGTGGTAGTAATGCGGTAACCCTCTCTGGTGAACTGGTCAATATAGACGGCATCGGTAATCGCGTCGCATCTATGCTCTTTGGCCCCCGGAAAGTGATTGTCGTTGCAGGGCGCAACAAGTTGGTCGATGGAAGCATTCAGGATGCGATCACCCGCATCAAAAACTGGGCAACTCCGCCAAATGCCAAACGCCTTGCCTACAATACTCCATGTGCCTCGACCGGATTCTGTAGCAACTGCAATTCGCCGGAGCGCATCTGCCGTGTTACGACAGTCATCGACCGCAAGCCTCGATTGACGGACCTTCATGTGCTGGTAGTAAACGCTGACCTCGGATTATAAATGGCTTTTGCCGCGCAGCTCTTTCATGAAGTGCTCGACATTCTTCTTCCTCCGATCTGCCACATCTGCCATTCCTTTATCCCGAATGCGGGCACGCTCCATATCTGTCCAAGCTGTCGCGACAGCCTGCCACTCGTTACATCTCCACTCTGCCCCAGCTGTGGAATCCCCCATGCCGGAGCTGGTAATGACCACTGCTGCAGCACATGCCTGATCCATCCACCGCATTTTGATACCGCCCGGTCACACTTTCTCTATGAAGGGGGAATACGCGACCTGATACATTCCTTCAAGTATAACCATCGTACGCACCTGCGGCATCCATTGGCACTCCTGGCACTGGAAGGGATACGTGACTTTTTGACGGATGCCACGCCACACCTTATTGTTCCGGTCCCGTTACATCGCTCCCGCCTTCGTCAGCGTGGCTTTAATCAGGCAGTACTTCTCGGAAGAACAATCTCACACAAGCTTTCTCTCCCAATGCTGCCGGACATCCTCGTCAGAAGCCGGCCAACCGAACCTCAAATCGAGCTCTCGGCTGCAGAGCGCCGATTGAATGTGAAGGGAGCCTTTACTGTTAACCGGCCTGATTACGTTACAGGGAGACGCATACTACTGCTTGACGATGTTATGACAACCGGCAGTACCATGGATGAATGTGCCAAAGTGCTGAAAAAGGCCGGGGCAGCAACTGTGGTTGCTGCAACAATCGCGCGCACTGCTCGGCCCTGATAAACCAGGATATACTTATAAAGTACCCATTATGGCTATTTTATATTTGCGATATGGATTGGGCCTGGTTTATAGTTTATTTTCTTGACAACACCGGCCTGCTTCCGTAATGATTTCTTGCATTTCATTCTCGTCCCGCTCAACAGGACAATGCGTTAACCAAAATGATTTCCACTCTCGAAAGAGCAGAAAATCACTTGTAAACTACTACCGGAGTACAGTATGCGCCTCTCAACAAAAAGCAGATACGGTCTGCGAGCCATGTTCGATATTGCCTACAACTGTGGTCCTGAACCCGTCCAGATTCAGGATATTTCCCGCAGACAGCAGATCTCTCCTCGTTATCTGGAACAGATCTTCCAGAATCTGAAACGTGCCGGCCTTCTGAAAAGCAAGCGTGGTCCACAGGGCGGATATGCGCTGGCTCGGAAACCGGATGAAATTACTGTTCTTGAGATTCTCAATGCCACAGAGCAGGATGTATTGATGGTTGATTGTTCCGGAATCACCCCAAAGAAAAGCCGGCGCAAAAATGAATGTCCTTTTGAAGGAAAATGCGTCACAGAGACCGTCTGGGCTGAAGCAAACTCGCTGCTTGACACTCTCCTTGGCGGCATGACCCTGCAGACACTCTGTCAGCGTGCACACGATATGGGTATCAAGAATGAAGTAGATCATCGCGTCATGTACTACATCTGAGCCCCTGAAAGAAGAAAGGGCGGCTCGAGGCCGCCCTTTCTTCTTTCACAGATCTAAGATCATGGCGTTTTCGTCACAATCCGGGAATTTTGGGCATTTAATACAATCTCCCCAGACTTTATGCGGTAATTCAGCTTTATCAACCAGACGGAATCCGTGCTTGGCAAAAAAATCAGGCTTATACGTCAGGCAAAATATCCGTTTCAGGCCAATTTCACGAGCTTCAGAGATGCAGGCCTGCACCAGACTGCCGCCGATTCCCTTCCTGCCAGCATCCTCCGTCACAGCAACAGAGCGCACCTCAGCCAGATCATCCCAGACAACATGCAATGCCGCAGCGCCAAGAAGAACACCCTCGTCTTCTGCTACGTAAAAATCACGCAACGATTCATATAGCTCCGACAGTGAACGGGAAAGCATATCTCCACGATTAGCAAAGGTCATCAGCAATTTTTGGATATTTTTAACATCTGCAATTTGTGCTTTTCTGATCATATCCTTCCCTTCCTATCTGTTACCGACTGAAACCAGACGTGGTTTCAGTACCCTGACAAGCTCTTTCGGAGCAACCCCGACCAGGTAGCCCCGTTTACCACCATTGATGTAGATCTTTGGCAAGCTGGCGATGCTTTCTTCCATATAGACCGGCAGCGGGAAACGAGTCCCGAATGGTGAGGTGCCACCGACCTGATAGCCACTCAGTTTTTGAGCCACTTCCGTGCTGCAGGGCGAAACCTGCTTTACTCCAATTATACGTGCAAGCTCCTTGGTGGAGACCTGCAGATCTCCATGCATCAGCACTATCAGCGGCTTGCGGTTATCATCCTCCATCACCAGTGTTTTAATAACGGCATGCTCGTCAACGCCAAGTTCGCGGGAAGAAACCGCTGTCCCCCCTTTGTCCTCATAGGCATAAAGGTGGTCACTGAAAGCGACCTTTTCGGCACGTAGCACGCGAACGGCAGCAGTTACCGGCGTTTTCTCCTTGGCCATCTCAACAGATCCTCGGCAATTGTTCTCCGGAGAGCATGTCGACAGACCTCATGCCCCCAATCAGCGTTTCCATCTGCACCCGTCCAGCCGGACCAGCACCGACCGCGCCGATAACAGCGGCGTCTGCTCCCAGCGGATGCCGCTTGATGACAGCCAAGGCTGCTTCAGCGGCCTCATCCGCCACAAACACCAACAATTTCCCCTCATTTGCCACAAATAGTGGATCAAGTCCCAGAATTGAACAAACTCCCCGCACGGCAGGTTTGACCGGCAATGCCTCTTCCTGCAAGGTAATGGAGACGCTCGATTGCTGGGCAATTTCCTTGATTGTGGTTGCCACGCCACCTCGGGTTGGATCACGCAGCACGTGAAGAGCAGCGCCGACTTCCTTCAGAAGATCAGCAACCAGGCCATTCAATGCCGCAGAATCACTTTTTATTTCGGTGCCGACCTCCAGTCCTTCTCGTCCCGCCATGACGGCAATGCCATGATCGCCAATCGTACCGTTGATAATGACAACATCTCCCGGCTGCGCATTAGCGCCATGAATCGGCAGAGAATGTTCAACTGCGCCAACCCCCGAGGTCGTGATAAAAATTTTATCGGCTTTACCACGCGGCACGACCTTCGTATCTCCGGTAACGATTGCAACTCCGGCCGCATCAGCCGCGGTACGCATATCCTCCAGAATAATTTTCAAATCAGCTTTACTGAAACCCTCTTCGATGATCAACCCGACACTCAACCAGAGCGGCCGGGCTCCCATCATGGCCAGATCGTTGACGGTGCCATGCACGGCCAGACTGCCGATGGTTCCACCCGGAAAGAATACCGGATCAACAACAAAAGAATCTGTCGTGTAGGCAATCCGTCCGGATATGACCTCCAGCAGTGCAGCATCATTTTGACCCGAAGATGAAATTCCGCTTACAATCGGTATGATAAGTTCATCAAGCAGCTGGTGCGAAAGCCGGCCACCGCTCCCGTGGCCGAGAAGAATCAGGTCATCATTCACGTATAAGTATCTCCCTAAAATTTATTCAAGCCTAGCACGAATCGCACCTTATGTCACGGCAGCTTTTTATGTTCACATGACAGGGCGGTTTATGCTAAATAGATAGCTTATTTTATCGAATCTGGGGGATAGCATGACGGAATACAGACCACTACAGCAGCTGCCTGATCCTGCCGGATATAAAGCCGGTGACGTGCTGGTGTTGGTAGGGGAACTATTTGGACGCGGCTATGCTAACGGCTTGGTTGACGAAGCCAAACGGGTGGGCATGACAGTAATCGGCACAACAGTCGGGCGCAGGAGTAGTGACGGGACATTGAGGCCGCTTACGGCAGAAGAGCTGGTTGAAGCAGAAACAGTGCTGGGCGGACAGATTATTAATATTCCACTGGAAGCCGGCTTTGACATGGAAACCGTTGACGGCGTCCCTTCGATAGCTGAACAGCTGAAAAAAGCACGGCCGGATGACTTTGCAACCATCAGCTTTATCGAAGGAAGCATCGAAAAAGCACGCGCAGCAGGAAGTACCCGGTTCCGCTCCCATCTAGCTCAACTGGAAGCAGAACTGCTCAAGCGCATACCGGCTGATGCCAACATCCACCTTGCCCATTCCATGGCAGGTGGTATTCCGCGCGCCCGTGTGTTCATGCCACTCCTAAACCGGATATTCAAAGGCACCGGCGACAAATTCCTGTCATCCGAGATTTTCTGGAACAGCCCGCTTGGCCAGCTCTGTAATATCAGCTTCAACGAAGTAACAGCCGACACGTTCCGCTATCTGATTGAAGGCACTGCCACCCTGCGCACACGGAATACCAGCGCAGGAAGCAAGGTCTGTTACTCTGCATACGGCTACCACGGCACGGGCGTGTCGATAAACGGCGACTATTGCTGGCAGTCCTATACCCCGTATGTGCAAGGTTTTGCCAAGATGCGGCTTGAAGATATCGCTGCCGAGGCCACAGCTGCAGATATTCACGCGACAGTCTACAACTGCCCGGAAATTCAGACGAATT
>JAQUCQ010000398.1 GCA_028686145.1 Desulfuromonadaceae bacterium
ATCACTGAAAGGGTGCCACTTGCGGAATATGACACAATCTACGGATCAATCGGCAAGTCAGGTTCGATAGCCTCGCTATTGCTGTATGATGACGCAGTAAATACCCACACATCGGTAACCATTGACAGCCGATCCTTTGGTAGCAGTAAAGGAGTTGTTGCCATTATCGGCGCCGGTAATTTTACCAGCGCCACGGTGCTGCCGGCTCTGAAGCCACTTAAAGCAGAGCTGAAATATATTGTATCCGCAGGGGGCCTGACGGCGAGTACACTTGCGAAACGTGCCGGATTTGCCATCGCGACGACGGACTATCGGGAGGCATTGTCTGACAACGATGTTGATCTGGTGATGATTACCACCAGGCATAACCTGCACGCCCCCATGGTGATCGATGCTCTGAAGGCCGGGAAAAATGTCTTTGTAGAAAAGCCGCTCTGCCTCACAGAAACAGAATTAGATGAGATTGTAGTCACGTACTCAAAACTCAAAATTCAAAATTCAAAATTGCCTCGCCAATTGCCTCTCCTTACCGTTGGCTTCAATCGTCGCTTTGCACCATTCACTCAAAAAATGAAATCTCTGATAGGCCAAGGTGCGGTTAATATCGTTGCCACGATGAACGCGGGTTTCATTCCAGCTAATTCATGGGTGCATGATCTGCAGGTAGGGGGCGGGCGTATTATCGGTGAGGCTTGTCATTTCATCGATCTCTGCAGCTATCTTTGCGGCAGCAAGGTTGTCTCTGTCTGTATGAACTCTCTTGGCACTGCGCCTCAGGAAAACAGTGATAACGTTAGTATCGTATTGCGTTATGCGAACGGCTCCAACGCCGTGATCAATTATTTTGCCAACGGCAGCAAGGCCTATTCCAAGGAACGGGTTGAGGTGCATTCTCAGGAGCGCTCTCTGATCATGGATAATTGGCGTACCCTTGAAGGGCATGGTTTTAAAGGCTTTTCTCGCACCAAGTCTAAACAAGACAAGGGGCATGCCGAGCAGTTCCGACTGCTGCTTGAACGGGTCACCTCTGGTGGAGAACCGCTGATTCCCTTTGATGAGATAATCAACACGACGAAGGCGAGCTTTGCAGCCATAATCTCTTTGAAAGAAGGGCGTTGGGTGGAAATCTCGGAGCTATGAGTTCCTTAGGCATAGTAAAGCTGAAAACCTACCGGAAGTTAGGGTTTACCTCAGTTACTCGGGTTGCGGCTTACCGAACAGCCTGCAAAATCGGCTTATACGGTCTGTTATTGCCGATCCGCAACTGGGATAACGGCAGTCTCTTTTATGCTCCCGAGCCATTGCCCGCTCCCTCCATTTCGCCTGAGTCCAGAACCATTTTGCTTGAGCGCGCTGAAGCACTGCTCCTAGGAAATATGAGTTATTTCTCTGACGAGATGAAACAGGTTGGTTCGCCGCCAGACTGGTTTCTTGATCCGTTCAGCGGTAATCGATTGTCACCCGGTGGGCACTGGTCAAAACTTAACGAGTTTTCCGCTGCCGACATCAAAACTGTCTGGGAAGCATCGCGCTTCGAGTGGGTGCCATTGTTGGCGAGAGCATGGCGCGTCAGCGGCGACATCCGCTATATCGATACTCTCAACCAGTGGCTTCATGACTGGGTTCTCCACAATCCGTCCAATGCCGGTCCAAACTGGAAATGCGGTCAGGAAGCCTCGATCCGCACGGTTAACCTGATGCTCGGCTCATTCCTCCTTGGCGCCCATCACAGACCATCACCTCCTCTCGTTGCATTAATTGAGCTCCATTGCTCACGTATCAGGCCAACAATTCAGTATGCCGTCGCTCAAAACAATAACCATGGCACATCTGAGGCGGCTGCTCTCTATCTTGGAGGTAACTGGCTGCTTGGGGTTGATCCCCCCATTCCTGTGACACTGCGACGGCAGGCACGACAGTGGCGTGATTTAGGGAGGACCCTGCTGGAAGAGCGGGTCTTGCATCTTGTTGCAGTTGATGGCAGTTTTTCACAGTATTCTGTCAATTATCACCGTGTTCTTGTTGATACTCTGTGTCAGGTAGAGGTATGGCGCCAGGAGTACGGTGATAAACCATTCAGCAGATCATATACAGAGCGTTGTCAAGCTGCTGTTGAGTGGTTAGCACAGGTGACTGATGCTGACACGGGAGATGCGCCCAATTTGGGGGCGAATGATGGCGCACGCCTCTATGACCTGTCCAGCACATCGTACCGTGACTTTCGCCCTACAGTTCAGCTGGCATCGCTCCTTTTTAATAAATGCAGAGTATATGCTGCGGGGCCATGGGACGAACCTCTGCGGTGGCTGGGAAGAGACTGTGGGCATGAGTTTTTTGGATTAAACAGGAATTCTGTCATACATGACCAGGGAGGAGATGTCGTTCTCAATTGCGGCAGCAGCCATGCCCTGATCCGTTTTGCGCGTTTCCAGTTTCGTCCCAGTCATGCAGACTGTCTGCACCTTGACCTGTGGCACATGGGTCTCAATATTCTGAGGGACGGTGGCACCTACAGCTACAACACCGATCCGCAATTGCTTGATTACTTTTCCGGTTCCCGTTCACACAACACGGTACAATTTGATGGCCGTAATCAGATGCCGCGCCTCGGTCGGTTCCTGTTCGGTGACTGGCTGTCAATGAGTGAATGCGGCGGCATCGAGAAATATGATGGTTCTGTGAGCTGGAGCGGCGCTTATTACGACCGTCAGAAAGCCTGGCATCGCAGGACGGTCACCGTGAAGGATGCTTGCTGGAAGATCATCGATGAAATAGACGGGTATAAGGAATGTGCCGTTTTACGTTGGCGGCTGCTGCCTGATCGATGGCAGCTCGAAGACAATGTGTGCTCTGGCAGCTATGCGCAGTTGAACGTCATCACCGACGCACCGGTGAAACGGATTGAACTGGTAACCGGGTGGGAATCGCTGCATTATCAACAGAAAACCGAGTTGCCGGTCCTTGAGTTCGAGGTTGGCCCCGGACAATGGACTATTGAAACAGACATAATCCTGAAAGATTGATTTTATACGATGAAACTGCCGATACACGCGGAAGTAAGGCCAGATAAAAATCGTGGTTGACCCCCAAAGATTGTAGCTT
>JAQUCQ010000399.1 GCA_028686145.1 Desulfuromonadaceae bacterium
CCCTCTGGTTGCAGCCGTAAGATGGGCAGGCAGATTATCAACATCTCTTTCAAATACGAGAGCGTGATCAAGCGGCAGGTAGCGATAAATTCCCGTATCAAGACCCTCAACCCTCAAAACGGCAAGATAAGTTTCAAACGGATGGCGACATCCGGCAGAAGGAACGGTGCGTAGAACAGCCGCTTCATGCAGTTTTGCCCGGACTCCTTGCGTGGCCCAAAGGAGGAAAGCCAGCTCCTCCAGAGAAAGTGACTCTACCGTAAAGCGCCGATGGCTCTCACGATCAGCAATAGCAACTTGCAGATCACATGGCGGTATTGACCATGTTTCCTGTCCGGGTAACGGAATTACCCTGCTGTCCGGTAATGCCGGTTTCTGCACGGGCGGCGGTTGCAATCCTTCAGATTGCCGGGTTGTCCAAAAATTGACTTCTTCCCGGATCCGGTCCGTCAGAAAGAATCTACCGTTTTCAGTAGTAATTGTTGGCAGCTTCTTCATCTGTTTCCATCCTCGTGCATGTGTAACCCTGCTCATTTACCGATGATTTTTGCCAAAGATACTGAATCATCCAGACGTTCTTGATGCCCTAAGCAATCATTCCCTATTCAATTCTGGTCATTTTATGCACAACCTTCTCTTCAATCATGGTGGAAACGGCATTGACGTAGTTTTTGAAATGTTCACTGTTCATGTGTTTTTCAAGACAAGCACGACTCTCCCATATTTCGCAGAAGACGAATATGGCAGAGTTTTCGTTATCCTGGTGCAGATTATATTCGATGCACCCGTCTTCTTTTCTTGTGGGCTCAATAAGCTTCAACAATTCCGTTTTGACGGCATCGATGGAATCTTTCTTTGCGATGACTTTCGCTACGACAATCAACCTTGGCACTGATCACCTCTTTCTGAAAAGTTTTATGGTTAAGGCAACTGCAACCCTTTTCCAACAGAAAAAGCGTTGGCCACAAGTGGTCCGACGCTATGGTATCCCTTGTGGGAGGTATCGTAGAGCAGTGGTTTGATCTTCATAATATCCAATTGACCGTCATCCCCAAATACATCCGTATCTGCCTTCACATCAAGAATTTCGCCAATAAACTGAGTATGCAGTCCGATTTCGACAATGTGCAGCAGGCGGCATTCCAGAACAACCGGAAATTCCGCTGCGTATGGCGCATCTACCAGTTCACTTCTGACAGGAGTAAGCCCGGTAATGGCAAACTTGTCTACATCACGTCCCGAGATAATTCCAACACAATCGGCTTCCGCTATCCTTGATTCGCACGCTATTCCAATGGTAAAAGCCTTGCGGTTCACTATACATGCATGAGAATAGGTTGCTTTACGCAATGACACAGCAACACACGGCGGCTGGGAACAGCAGATACCGCCCCAAGCTGCATTCATCAGGTTAGGTTTACCTGACTGGTCGTAAGTTCCGACCATCAGGACAGGAGTCGGAAAAAGTAATGTCTTTGCTCCGGCAGATCTTTTCATATCGTCCCTCTCTGGCGGCGTTTGATACACCGAATAAATAATTGCCGAGTAATTTAGCATAGAAACCGATTTTTAACATTATTGTTTTTTACAAATTATTACGGTTGCTGGATAAAAAACTACCTTGCAAGGAACTTCATGAGAATAAAAAACAGCCACCCCCGCACTTCTGGGGATGGCTGTAAAACAAGCACCTGATTCATACGACGGCACTATTAATATGCTTCGGGGTCACCAAGAACATCTTCATTAGTGACTCTGGCTCTAAAAAGTCGATACACCCAGATTTTATAACAGATAACGGTTGGTACAAAAATCCCCGCCACAACGGTCATGATTTTGAGCGTCAACAGGCTGGACGAAGAGTTAAAGATCGTCAAATTGGAAGCCGGGTCAATACTGGAAGGAATCAGGTTGGGGAACAATCCGGTTACACCGGTGAAAACAACAAAAAGTATGGTCAGGCATGAGAAGAGGAAGGCCTTGTGAAACGATTCTTTAGCAATAAAAACTTTAACCAGTAATAGCGATATGACAGCGATCAGCGGGACAATCAACAGTACGGGAACTTTAAGGTAATTGTCATACAATTTTGTAGATGGGTAGGTATAGGCAAGAAATGCGACAGCCACCACCAACAGAGGCAACCAGAGTTTATTGGCCATATCCGCGCCACGCTTACTAAGGTCGCTGGTGGTTTTGATCGCTGCATAGAGTGAACCATGCACGGCAAAGAGTAGTACAAACAACACACCGGTCAGCAGGCCGTAGGGATTGAGCAGACCGATCAGGCTGCCGTCATAGCTGAAGTTAATGGCAGCGAAGTCATTTCTCATCGGGATACCCTTAAAGATATTGCCGAAAGCAACACCGAACAGGAGCGCCGGAAGAAAGCTGGAGATGATGATGGCGGTATCCCAGGATTTTTTCCACGCACTGCTGTCGATTTTTCCCCTGAATTCAAAGGATACACCACGCACAATCAGGGCGAAAAGAAGCAGTATTAACGCTGAGTAAAGATTGCTGAACATCAAGGCATAGGTAGTGGGAAATGCCGCAAAGGTCGCACCGCCAGCCGTAATCAGCCAGACTTCGTTGCCATCCCAGACAGGACCAACGGCATTGATCAGAACCCGTTTTTCGGTATCGTTTTTTGCCAGAAATCCCGACATGAAACCGGATCCAAGCACAAAGCCATCCAGCATGAAATATACGGCCCACAAGACACCCCACAACACGAACCACGTAATTTGGTATACGGATATATCCATGAGTTATGACCTCCCTTGAACGTTGATAATGTTGGTAAGGTCCTTGTCCGGACCCATCTTGGCGTATTTAACCAACAGGTAAATATCGATGGCGCCCAATACACCGTACAGAACAGTGAAACCAAGTAACGATAGTATTACCTGTGTGGTGCTTATCGATTTTGAAACCGCATCGCTGGTTTTCATAACACCATAGACGATCCAGGGCTGTCTTCCCAGTTCCGCGACCAACCATCCCAGCTGCTGTGCCAGGTAAGGTACCGGAATGGCACATACCATAATCGACAGAAACGTCCGATAGTCCGTAAAGTTCTTTTTGCGTGA
>JAQUCQ010000052.1 GCA_028686145.1 Desulfuromonadaceae bacterium
CATTCCGGCAATTTTCTCCCCCTGTTCGATTGTTGTAGAAGCATTTGACCGGGCCGACATGAAAGCAATGCTTGTGAACAGGGTACTTGAAGCTATGCCACAATGCTCCGTAATAGCTGCTTCCGGTATGGCAGGTTACGGATTAAACAACAGTATTGTCACACGTAAAGTGTCACAACGACTCTATCTGGTGGGTGACTCTATATCTGAGGCGGAACCGGGCAACGGACTGATGGCGCCGCGTGTCGGCATCGCCGCATCCCACCAGGCAAATCAAGCAGTCAGAATCTTGTTGGGGGAAGATCAATGAGTACCATAGCCGTAGCCATGAGCGGAGGAGTCGATTCCTCTGTCACCGCCGCGTTATTGAAACAGCAGGGGCACACCGTGATCGGCATTACCATGCGCCTCTTTGCTCCGCACGGCAGCGGCAGCGGCTCCGCCGTACACGATGCAGCAATTGTTGCAAGGAACCTGGGTATTCCCCACCACATTGCTGACTTTAGTCCGGATTTCAGCAGCTTGATTATTGGCGATTTCATCGAAGAATATCGAGTCGGACACACTCCCAATCCGTGTGTCCGCTGCAACCGCTACATAAAATTCGGGCTGCTGCTCGACAAGGCACAGGAATTGGGAGCCGACCTGCTGGCTACCGGGCATTACGCCAGAAAGACGGTTGACCCTGACGGAACCTGCCATTTGCGCATTGCCTGCAACACCCGCAAAGATCAGTCATACTTCCTTTACACATTGACTCAACGGCAGTTACGACAGGTTATCTTCCCACTTGGCACGATCGAAACAAAGGATGAAGTGCGCCGTCTGGCACACGAATTTACTCTTCCGGTAGCGGAGAAGAATGACAGTCAGGAGGTCTGTTTCATTCCAAATGACGATTATGTGGCGTTTCTGGAAGGTAGCGGAGAGCTGCGGGGTGCAGACGGGGACATTATGCATCTGAACGGCCAGATTGTCGGACGCCATCACGGCACACACCGCTATACGATCGGACAACGCAAGGGACTGGGTATCGCCTGGAGCGAGCCGCTGTATGTGACGGCACTGGATGCCCAGCGGAATATCGTTCTGGTGGGAGAACAGCAGCATGTCTATGCTGCCGGTTTGCAAGCAGAAGCTGTCAGTTGGATTGGTGCGCCAGAAGCAGAGGAGTTTGCTGTAACCTGCAAGATCCGCTACCGCCACCAACCGGTCGGCTGCCGGGTTCAGCTGGAGGCAGGCGATACCTGCACAGTGCATTTCGACCGCCCACAGAAAGCGATTACCCCTGGACAGACACTGGTATTCTACCGAGGTGACGAGGTACTGGGGGGGGGACGGATCGTCAGCTCATTAGTACGTTAAGAATGGGATTATACGGCTTTTAGTCCGATAAAAAATATGCGTATTCTTTGTAAAAATGATTTCGTGATCACATGTATCCCGATTATCAGGTCTGGTCAGTTCCCAACCGGCAATTAGGGCTGCATATCAACGGCGCTTCGGGGGTTTTTTATTTTGAATTCCAGATAGTGCGCCGCCTTTTTTAATTTTTCGGTACATGTTGTCATATCCGTAAACATGGCAAGTGCGCCAAGCACCCGTTGTTCAGCATTTTGACTGGAAAACCCTTCTCCTTCAGCAATCCCCCGCAAATAACTCAGAAGAGCTTTTTGTTCTTCTTCACTCTGTAAACGCTTCGGATCGGCAATAAACAGCAGATAGCGGGCTTTATCACGGACCGGCCGCCCAAGGTGTTTTTCTGCCAGAAGCGATTCGACAACCGTTGCAATGCTCCCCTGTTCGGCAAAATTCAGATTCTTGTTCTCCAGATAAGAGCCAAGATATTCCAGAGCAGCCAGGCGGCTTGAAGGATCCGCTATTTCAAACAGCAATAACTCTGCAGCCTGCAATTTCAGGACATCCGGCTGTTCGGGATGGAGAAAGCAACGAATCATCAAGGCTAATTTTTCTTGAGCAACCGGAGTCATTGCTCCATCGCTTACCTTTGCGCGAATCTGTTTCAATAACTCACGCTTGTTGTCATATTCGCCAAAACGAATCTGGACAATCAGAGCACGAACCTGCTGATCTTCAGCAACATCCCACAATTCATCAACAGCCCGCAGAATCTTACCGCAAATAATCCGGATCTTCTCCTCCATGGGCGGTTCATCCTGATTCCAATAATCCGGATACGTGTCAAGAACCGTGTCAAACAATTCAGGATCTTTTGTTTTCTCCAGAATGGACTTGAAATAGGACAGAATCTTGATCTGATAATTGCTGCCGCCATCCTTCAGCGGACGGAGCAGGTCATCCAGAAAAGTATTATTCAACCCGGAGGCTCCGCTGCAGAGGTAACGATACACTCCCTCGGCCTTATCAACCTGTTTTTCAATGTATTTACGGCGCAGAGTTTCACCAAGGTTGGTAGACTGGACTTTTTTGAAAAAAACACTCAGCAAGCTTGTTGCATGATGTTTGATATTATTTTCTATTCCATCCGACACGACAATATCCAGGCAGGCATCAAAAATTTTTACCTGTTCGGGCTCATCAGAGGATGAATCAATATAATCTTCGACAATAGCCAGAATTTCAGCCATGTGATTGCGATTACGGCTATTGAGAAGCGTGGTGAATGTCTCACGCAGACTGCTTGAATCGACAATACCAAACAGAAACTTAACGGCCGCATTCCTGCTTGAAGTTCCCTTACCATCGGCAGATTTCAGCAGTTTCAGAATACTTTCTGCCGGGTCGGTAACCCAATCCGGCACCAGATCCTCCATAAAACGCTCCGATTTTCTTCGGACCAGAGCATCCAGATCATAAATAAAATAACGAGCCACATCGATCCGAAACTCTTTGCTGGCGGCGGAAGAGGCGATAGTTTCAAGGGCTGCAGCCTTGTCTTTGGCAGAAAGGCGGGCAATTTCCTTTTTTGCCTTGGATGAGTCATTGATTTTTACATAAAAATTGACTATGTCTTTGACCGATACTTCCGCATCTACATCGATATCCATGTGTGGCGCCTTTCCGTACAATTTGTGTGAGTATAGCCGCAAGAGCTGTCATACGCAACATCATCGCTGTCATGCCATAAAAAAAACATATCCGCCGGGGGAGAGACACATGCGCATTAAACCACACCTGATCAGCAGAAGCTCGTCTCACATCTTGTGTTACATCTTCCTCATTGTCTGTTCTGCCAGTGCTGCATTAGCGGAGAATACCATAATCTTCTACCGCGATGGGGCTCTGCTCCAACAGGAAGCAGGAGCAGTGAAAGGTGTCATTGTCATCCCAATCTCTGCCGGACTGCTGGAGCATTCGCTTACCATCATCCCGTCACCCGGCACTACGATTCTTGGCGTCGAAACTGAAAACAGCGCATCAGACCGTTCTTCCGACAAGGGACTTGATGCGCTGGCCGAGCAGCGGCGACGCCTTGAAGATCGCCTGTTGGCGTTGGAAACCCGCGAAGCGATTTTTACCTCCGCAGCCAAAGCGCAAAGCGGCAAGCCACCGCGCAAGACCAAGGCAAATCCCGACCCAATGTTGGCCATCCGCCAGGGAACAAACTTTGCCATTGCCCAGCTTGAAGCAGTGTATACCGCTCGTCGCACAACAACACAGGAAATCCGGAACATAGACATGCGTCTTGCCACAGCAAAAAAAAACCGCCGACCGCCAGAAATTTCCCTGCGGATAGCTGTCACTCCCGCCCGCGGCAGAGTGACACTCCGCTATGCGACAGCGGAACGCGGCTGGCAGTCTCAGTACAACCTGTATCTGGCGGGTAATGGTTCTGCACAACTGCAGCTTTTTGCACGGTTAACCGGAAGCGGCCACGGACGGCAGGTACGTGTGTCATCAGGATCGCTTGCTGAAAGTTCCCGCGTAGAAACGTTTCCGGTTCATGCAGACAATGTCCTGCTTGCCAGTTACCGCATGCCGATGGCAGAAGAGCACTACACGGGAGGAATCTTCAATCACTTTTATGGGAAAATTACGAACAGCAGCCCGAACTATCTGCCACCAGGAGACTCCAGGCTGTTTCAGAACGGGGTATATCTGGGGAAATTCCGCTTTGAGGGGTTTTCGTCAGGGCGGAGCACGGTTATTTCACTGGGAGAGTGACGGAAGTGGCTCCGCTTGCAGCAGCTCTTTTACCTTGGTCATCAACGCATCAACGGTAAACGGTTTCTGCAGAAAATTCAAATCTCCAGTCAATTCACCGTCAATAATAATACCATTGTTTGTATAACCGGAGATGTACAACACCTTTTCTATATCCGGGTACTCTACCGTAATCCGCTCAAAAAGCTGTTGACCGTTCATGCCCGGCATGACAACGTCGGTGATAACCAGATCAACTTTTTCCGTCATTTTCTTCAACAGTTCCAGCGCATGATCGGCGTGTTCAGCGCTGTAAACGGTATAGCCAAACCCTTCAAGCAACTCGCACGACATGGCGCGCACCATCTCATTATCCTCTACAAGCAGAATCACTGCACTGCCGGAATAATCAAGATCATCCTGTTCTTGTTCGACTCCGATGAGCTGCGGCTTCTCATCGCAGACCGGAATGTAGATCTTGAATGTTGTGCCGACACCAACTGTGCTGACAGCCATGACATAGCCGTTATGCTGCTTGACAATGCCATACACATTTGCCAGGCCAAGACCGGTGCCGTGGCCGATTTCCTTGGTGGAAAAAAATGGTTCAAAAATACGCGACATGGTATCAGCGGTCATGCCGCAGCCGTTATCGGTACATGACAGCAGCACAAAACGCCCCGGGCTCATACCCGGATGACGGCGGGCAAATTCATCATCAATCAGCACGTATCCGGTTTCAATTAAAATACTGCCGTTGGCGACTATTGCATCCTGGGCATTTAACACCAGGTTCAGAAGTACCTGCTCTATCTTGGAACTGTCAGCACGAACCACGACCGGCTGGCTGGCGAGCTGCAGGGTGAAGCTGATGTTTTCCCGCAACGCCCGGCGAACCATCGCATGAAATGACAAGATGACGTCGTCGAGGTCGATTACCTGCATCTGCATGACCTGCTTCCGGCCAAAACTGAGCAACTGTTGTGTCAGCTCGCGGGCCTTGCTGGAAGCCTTGATGATGCCGTCAAGCTGGGTCCGCACCTTTTCGTTATCCGGTAACGAACGTTTGAGCATATCAGTGTAGATAAGAATCGGCGTCAGCAGATTGTTGAAATCATGGGCAATACCTCCCGACAGATGCCCTATCGCCTCCATCTTCTGCGCTTGGCTCAGCAGGTGTTCCAGTTCCATACGCTCAGCATCACCTTTGCTCCGTTCGATAGCAATGGCGGCAAAGGCTGCTGCCTGCTGAATAAGTGATATTTCATCTTCCGTCGGTGTTACCGGGGTATGTCGATAGACGGCAAAAGTACCGAGAAGGATGCCGGAGGACGAAATAATCGGTTCTGACCAGCAGGAACGAAGCCCTGCTTCGTGCGCGGGCGCAAAGGCTTTCCAGAAAGGGTGGGTGTCAATATCCTCCACAATAACCCGTTCCCGCCGGAAAGCGGCCGTGCCGCACGAACCGATCCCCTCGCCGATTTTGGTCCGGTGTGTTGCCGAGATGTAGGAATCGGGAAGACTCGGTGCCGCCCCGTTCAGCAACCGCATGCCGTCATCACTGACCAGCATGATCGAGCAGAGCATTCCCGGGTTGCCCTTTTCAATTGAGAGAGTAATAAACGCAAGCAACTCCGGAAGCGACTCCCCGCCGGCAATCCGTCCAAGAATCCCCGCCCGGTTCTGTTCGCAATACTCGGCTTTTTTCAAATTGTTGATATTTTTTACAATATAGGCAGCCCTGATAATGGCCCCCTGCTCGTTAAAAATCGGGTCAACCGACACTTCATACCACGTGTCGTCACGATTCATTTGAACGGAGGCGCGTTTTCCGGTTGCCAGCATCGTATCAAAGGGGCAGTCCCTTCTCGGTTTGACATTACCATAGGTTGCCTGACAACAATGCAATCCGACGATGTCCTGCGGTGCTCCGCCAAAAATATTCAGTGAAGCCCGGTTGGCACGAATAATGTGGCGATCCTTGTCCAGCAGCCAGACCGCATCCTCGATGGCATCAAAAGTTTCCCGCCACTCCGACGCCACCCCCTTCAGTTTTTGTTCAAGATAATTTTGATCGTCCTGACTCGATTTTCTGAGATTGTAAAATTGGAACAGAAAAAGTACCGTCATTGCGAGGATGCCGGCAATGAAGCTAAAAATAACCAGTTTGTATTCATGCTGACTACTCCAGCAAAGCAGCGCAGTCAGCACCAGCAATACAATCGCAGCCATACTGACAATGCTGCGCCGTATCTGTTGAGAATACTTGGTCGGCATGAGGTTACTCCCGGAGAGATTGGTGCGTTACGCTTGTACTAATAGCATATCCACAGGGTTAATTAAAGGGGCGGGACGGTATGTACAACCGGGTGAGTTCCATTCCCGGCAAAATGACATAAAATCATCCGCTTTCAGCGGACCGCTGAAATAGAATCCCTGGATGATGCCGCACTTCCGCTCCGCCAGATAGCGCAACTGTTCCTCCGTCTCAACACCTTCAGCCACCAGTTCCATATCCAGGCCATGCCCCATCGCGATGATGGTATTAACCACCGCCGCATCGTTTCTGGTTATCAACATCCGCTGGACAAACGACATGTCGATTTTCAATTCATTGATAGGCAAGCGTCCCAGATATTCGAGTGATGAGTAACCGGTGCCGAAATCATCCAAAGAAAGGATGACGCCGATGTTTGCCAGAGCGGTCATTTTTTCAAGGGTACGGACACTGTCAACCATGACCATGCTTTCGGTCAACTCGAGACAGAGGCAGCGTGGATCAAGCCCGGTCGCTTCGAGTACCCGTTTGACGGCAACATCAATATCACTGCGCATAAACTGCATTGCCGAAATATTAACCGACATACGCAGCACCGGAAGGCCTGACTTCTGCCATGCAACAGCCTGCGAACAGGCCTGCCACAGCACCCATTCACCGACGACAACGATCATGCCGCTCTCCTCCAGAATCGGCACAAAAAGTGATGGGGGAACAGGGTCTTCACCGGCCGGCGTCCACCGGAGCAATGCCTCGGCACCGATCACAGTACCACGAGCATGATCTATCTGCGGCTGGTAGTTGAGACTGAACTCGCCATGATCAATTGCTTTATGAAGCTTTGCCTCCAGAGCAAAGCGCTTCTCCAACTGGCTGTTCAGTTCGTGGGTATAGAAACAGATAGAGTTTTTACCTTCTTTCTTTGCCTGATACATGGCGGCTTCGCCGTTTTTAAGGAGGCTTTCCACGCATTCACCATCCTCCGGGTAGAACACCACACCGATACTGGCAGTCGCTATGATCTCTGTGCCTTTGACGGTAAAAACCTCATTCATGGCGCTGCGAATCTGCTCGGCACGCAAGGTTGCATCATCGGCACACATTGATAACGGCGGAATTACCGTAAATTCATCCCCCACAAAACGGGAGACGACACAACTGTGCCCACAGACAGCTTCCAAGCGGCGGGCAATTTCTTTTATGAGTAAGTCCCCGAATTCATGTCCGAACGTGTCATTGACATATTTGAGGTTATCGATATCCAGCACCAACAAGGTCAGGTACTGGTTCGCACAGTTCATCAACTCCAGTTGCAGTTCAAGGTGCTTTTGGAAATAGTGTCGATTCGGAAGGCCGGTCAGGACATCAAAATTAGCTTGGTAGTAGAGCTGTTCTTCATGAATTTTACGGCCGGTAATATCCTCTTTGTTGGCAACAAAATGGGTGATAACGCCCGCTTCATTCTTGATTGGCGCAATGCTGGCCAACTCCCAGTACTTCCTCCCGTCCTTGGTTTTGTTACATAACTCTCCCTGCCACTCTTTGCCGGAACTGATCGTTTGCCACAAATCAATGTAATAGCTGTCTGGGTGGTTGTCGGATTTCAGAATACGCGAATTTTGTCCGAGCGCCTCTTCAGAACTATAGCCGGAGACCGCCGTGAATTTGGGGTTGACATACTCTATCGTCCCATTGACATCAGTAATAACAACACTGTTGGCGCTCTGCTCGACCGCAATGTTCAACTTACGCAGTTCTGCCGTCCGCTGCCTGACCATACGCTCAAGATTTTCATGGTAATTGCGGTTTTCCCGAACCAGATGAGCCCGCTCAATACAGCGGGCAACGACCAGTTCCAGTTCGATCAGGTTTACAACCGGTTTGGTCAGATAGTCCCAGGCACCGCGCCGCAAAGCGTTCGTCGCATCTTCCAGCACACCGGTTCCCGAGAGGACAATAATCGGCAGGTTATCATCCAGCTGTTTGACAACATCGACCACTTCCAAACCATCAACATTCGGCATACGCAAGTCAGTTATGACAACGTCCGGACGCATGGTGGTTATCATATTGATCCCGTCACGCCCATCACAGGCCTGAATAACATTAAAACCGCAGTCTTCGAAAAATGCCGCGATGCTGCTCCTGACCGACTCTTCATCGTCTATGGTCAACAACACCATATTGGTGGACAGCACATTCATTGTGTACATCTCCTTATGGCAGCACACTGCTTGATTTTGTTAACCAACTTGGAAAGATCATGAATCGGTTTCAGCAAAACGTCATCGGCGCTCATGCCGATGGCGTGCAGTTCATCGGACAAGCAATACATCATGCCGGTATGAATCAGATAACACGTCTCCGGGCTTAAAGTATGGGCCGTGACAATAAACTCTTCACCATTCATACCTGAAAGACGCATGTCTGATATGCAAACCGCCGGACGAATGGCAGCAATCAATTGCAAAGCCTCCTCGCCGCTGGCGACGCAATACACACTAAACCCTTCATCTTCCAGATAAGCCGCCACGCAGTCGCGAATCATTTCATCATCATCCACCAGCAGCACCTTGATATCGGCGTTATTCATCATCCTCTCCCCTTCAGCGGAAGCTTTATGGTAAAACAGCTCCCCGCACCCGGGCGCGAGTGGGCTTCGATCAAGCCGTGGTGCCCCTTGGTAACAATCGCATAGGCTACCGACAACCCCAAACCGGTGCCGACACCAACTTCTTTAGTTGAAAAAAACGGCTCAAAAATCCGTAGACGGGTTGCTTCGTCCATGCCGGGGCCGTTGTCCTCGATATCGATCTGGGCCATACCCTCGGAGAGTCGGGTCCGCAGCGTAATTCGCGGTTGCCGTTCCATACCGGCATCCGCCATGGCCTCAGCCGCATTTTTTATTACATTCAGCACAACCTGTTCAATTTCCGTCACGGACATCTGCACCGGCGGCAGATCAGCGGCATAGAAACGCTGCAGTTCAATCCGGGGGAAATCATATTTTTTCTTCATGTCATAATCTGTGCCTGCCAACTCCACCACCCTGTCCAGCAGTTCCGAAAGCTTAATATATTCAGTACCCGAGTCGCAGCGGCGGCTGAAGTGAAGCATATTTGATATGATGTCAGAGGCTCTGATGCCGGCACTGCGGATGTGGCTGATAAAATCAAAAATACCCCTTTTTTGCATATAGGCGCGTATCAGGTCGAGGTCGGCACCAACCTCCGCAGCTGCCTTCCGGTTGGCCGGAATATCCGCTGATACCCGGCGCTCGATGTTCTGGGCATGCTGCAGAATGGCTCCCAGCGGATTATTGATCTCGTGCGCCATACCGGCCGCCATGCCGCTGATCATGATCATCTTTTCAGTCTGGGCCATAATGTCCTCAATCCGGACATGCTCGGTTATGTCGTCGATACGAATGACCGCCATTCCGGACACATCCGAATCGAGAGGGTATATCTGCAGAGAGTAATAGCGCAGATTCGCGCCACTTCCAGACTGAATCCTCGCGTTGGTTAACGGTGACTTACAATCGATGACTACGGCCACCTGCTGCAGCTCGCCGGCAAACTGAGGAATCAGCGTTTGCAGCAGTTTCCCCTTCGCCTCCGCCGCAGTTATGCCACTGAACTGTTCAAAACGTCTGTTAACCAGATTGATGCGGCCGTTGCGATCCACCCTGACGATGATTGACGGGAGCGTGTCGAGAATATCCAGCAACGTTTTTTTGTGCTTATGTACCTGCTTAGCGATATCACTGTGTGGCACGGTGTATCTCCCCATTCTTCCTTATCTGTGCTGCTGTTTATACATCGTCCATCAGCACTGCTGCTTCAGTCGTTATGTGGCAAGGGTTCTTCAGAACCCGCAAGCAGTTCCACTAGTTTGCAGCCGATTTTATCAAGAGAAAGTACAAAATCGACCGCACCAGTATCAGAGGCGGCCTTCGGCATGCCATAGATGGCGGATGATTTCTTGTCCTGGGCAATTGTAATCCCACCTAATGCCTTGATATGCTGGATACCTTCGGCACCATCCTTCCCCATGCCGGTCAGTACGACACCAATAATTTGTCTCTGTTTCAAAGGTCTGAGCAACGACTTCATCGCCACGTCTGCGGAGGGCTGAACAAAGTTGACCCGGGGCCCTTCCTCCAGGATTATACGACTGTTGCCCTCAAGTTTGAGGTGGAAGCCTCCCGGGGCAAGATAGATATGTCCTCTGCGGAGATAGTCACCATCTTCCGCAAGGGCTACCGGCATGGCAGCCACGGCATCAAGGCTGCGGGCAATCCGGTAATCCATGCCGGACGGAATGTGCAGCACAATCACAAAAGCCGCATTCAACGGTGGGAGGTCGGCAAACAGGCGTTTAAGAGCGATCGGCCCTCCTGTTGAAACGCCGATCATGACGATATTCGTAGTGGTCACGCCACGTCCTCCTCAGTCTGCAGCAGGCTAAGGTAATAGTGGATAGATTCCAGCAGTGTTTGAATGTAGAATGGCTTGGTGATATAGTCGGTCACATACTCCTGCAGCCCTTCCATTTTATCACCGGGGGCATCCATGGCCGTAAGCATGACGATAATATTACCTTCGTACAAACCTTTCCCGACAATATCCCGTATCGTGTCCCAGCCATCCATCACCGGCATCATGACGTCCATCAGGATAACCCCTCTAAAGCCGGATTCAAGGTAGCCAAGGCATTCTTTTCCGCTTGAGGCGGTAACGAGATCTATTCCTTCCGCCTGAAACAACATCTCGGCAGCTTCCCTGATCATCTCCTCATCATCGACAATCATTATTTTGCTATCCATTGATTACCGTCTCCTTTCCGCTCTGTTGAATAGCGTTAGAGTGCAGATGTAATGTAAAAATAATCGTTGTCCCCTGCCCCAACCCGGCGCTTTCAGCCCAGATCCTGCCATGATGGTTCCGGACAATCCGCTTGCAGATGGAAAGTCCAAGACCAGAGGTACCAAGTTCATGGCGCGATTCGTCCGCCTTGAAAAACTCATCAAAAATGTGCTCTTGATGATCTGCCGTAAGACCGATGCCCTCATCCCGCAGCGAAATAGTGACCATGTCATCATGCTGCTCGGCAGCTATGTATAAAACTCCCTGTTCCGATGAATAGTGCACCGCATTGGAAACAAGATTGCAAAAAAGCTCTTTCAGTTGGTCCGGTACAACCGGCACAACAATCAATGGGTCAATAGAAACCTGACAGGAGAGAGCCTTCCCGGCTATCGTAGCGGCATTCTCGGCAAGACACTCCTCTACAGCGGAGATAAGAGTGATATTTTGAAATTCATATGATTTGACTGAGGAAACGAGGCTGACAAACATTTTATATTTTTCCGCCAACGCCTTTATGCAGGTGATATTTGCACAGCACATGTCCACCATCTTTTTGCTCTCGGGGTCAGAGACCCGCTTCTTAATGAGGGGGAGAAGCATCAGCAGTGGGGTCAACGGCGTTTTGAGGTCATGCCCCAGTCGGACCAGCAAGGTTTCCATTATCTGTGTATGACGCAGCTGGGACTCCAGGCGTAACTTTTCCTCTCCTGACCGTTTGTATTCGGTAATATCGCGAATCGATTCTATTGCCCCGACCATTCGCCCCTGCATGTCCAACAGCGGCGAGGCGGTCGCCCACAAATAACGGCTGTCACCATTGCGGAACGAGGGGACAAAGGCCTCGGTAAAAAGGGTTCTCCCCTCTCTTGTTATATTCGTGTAGTCATGTGTGACGCCGTCAAACGCCTCATCAATCAGATCAATAAGAATCGGCCTGGGTTCCCCGTAGAACGGCGTCGAATAGATATGATTGCCCTTCCCCATAACAGCTTCCTTGTTGAGACCGGTCATTTTTTCAATTGCCCGGTTCCAGGCAATCACCTGTTTATCCTTATCCACGACAAACGTGGCGTCTGGCAGAAACTCTATAATGTCGAGCAGTTCCTGACAGGCATTCTTCGTTTTCTCCTCGGCTGCCTTGCGTTCCGTAATGTCGCGGAAAGACCAGAGCCGGCCATAATAGCGCCCATCAGGGCTTAAGAGCGGCACCGTATAACGGTCCAGTGTTTTGCCGTCACACAGGGAAAGCTCGTCCCGGCACGATTCCAGGCGATGTTCGTACAGATACCGCACCTTCTCCAAAAACTGGCGGGGTTCCGCCATCAGAGTAGTGACATGTGCGAGGACCGCCTCATCTTCCATTTCTTCCAGCAAGTGAGCCGGTATACCCATTATTTCAATGAAGCGCCGGTTGATAGAGAGTATTTCAGCATTCTCATTTACCACCAGGATTCCATCGATAGAGGCCTCCTGCTGTGTGGAAAGAAGAATATTCTGGAATGCAACGGCCTCTTCTGCCCGCTTGCGTTCAGTAATATCAAGCATGACACCGACCATTCCCTGCACAGAACCGCTGCTGTCGCCAAACGTGGCCTTATTGAAGATGACGTCACGCACCGTCCCATCAGCAAACCGAGTAGAGCCCTCATAGCATTGCAAACCGGGATTCTCAAATAGTAACCGGTC
>JAQUCQ010000400.1 GCA_028686145.1 Desulfuromonadaceae bacterium
CCTTCGTCCCTGCGGGATACGAGTGGTCTCGCTGTAGACACCGGTATAAATTACGGGATATATACTGCCATAGACCCGTTTAAAAGCACCGGTAACAGCTTCGCCATAAGCTCTGGGATAACGACTCTGGAGCTCATCGATGCGCGGCATCAGCAGAGTTTTCGCTACTATGAGAGCGGCTATCCATTCGAGTACTACATGGTGCGCTTTTTTTACCATGAGAAACGCGAAATTGAGTCCCGTAAACCTATTCCAGTAAAGTGACGGAACCCGACATGGTCGCTGAAAATATCTTTTAGAACCGAGTCATTGACGTATTATTTTTTAGGATTAGTGCGTATTATAGTTGACGATTTGTTATTATGCTCTATTATTTAAGTGAAATTTCGCATAGATATTGGTGGAAGTGCAGAATATAATACAATTCTAAGGAGGCAGAGATGGCGTTACGAGTTGCAATCAACGGATTTGGCAGAATCGGAAGAATGGTGCTGCGAGCGGCAAGCAAAGACAAAAATATTGAATTTGTTGCGATAAATGACCTTACCGACGCGGCGACCCTGGCGCACCTTTTCAAGTATGATTCCGTACATGGTACCTTTCCCGGCACGGTTGAGGCAAAGGATAACCAGCTGATCGTCAACGGTAAGGCTATCAAAATCTATGCGGTTAAAAACCCGGCTGAGCTGCCGTGGAAAAAAGACAAGATCGACGTTGTTCTTGAATCAACCGGTCTTTTTACTTCCAAGGAAAAGGCTGAAATGCATATCCAGGCAGGTGCCAAGAAGGTCGTTATTTCAGCGCCGGCTACCAATGAAGATATAACAATTGTTATGGGTGTTAACGACCATTTGTATGATCCTAAAAAGCATGTAATTATTTCCAATGCCTCATGTACGACCAACTGTCTTGCTCCTGTTGCAAAAGTGCTGCTTGAAACATTTGGTATCGAGAAGGGATTGGTAACAACGGTCCACTCATATACCAATGATCAGAACATCCTTGATCTTCCTCATAAAGACCTGCGCCGGGCCAGGGCTGCCGCCATGTCAATGATTCCTACGACCACCGGTGCTGCCAAAGCAGTTTCTCTCGTGTTGCCGGAACTGAAAGGCAAGCTGGACGGCATGGCCATTCGTGTGCCGACACCGAATGTCTCGGTTGTTGACCTGGTTGTAACATTGACGAAAAAAACTGATGCAGCCAAGGTGAACGCAGCGCTCAAAAAAGCATCCAAGGGGTCTCTCAAGGGTATTTTAGGATTTGAAGAGTCACCACTTGTTTCAATTGATTTCAATGGCAATCCGCTGTCCTCAATCGTTGATGCCTCCTGCACAAAAGTAATCGGCGATACTATGGTAAAAGTACTCTCATGGTACGATAATGAGTGTGGATTTTCAAACCGTGTCGTTGACCTCTTCCGCTTGATCGCTTCAAAAAAATAATAGCAGATTGGAATGTATAAAAAAGAGGGGGAATTTTCCCCCTCTTTTTTTGCAACTCATAATTGTCTTAAAAACAGGAGGTGAACTGTGTCAATTCGTTATATTGATGAAATCAAGGACCTGAAAGGGAAAAAAGTTTTCATACGAGTCGATTTTAACGTGCCCCAGGATGACAAGGGAGCAATTACCGAAGATACTCGAATCGTCGGAGCGGTGCCAACGATAAAATACGTTCTGGAACAGGGCGCCAAAGTGGTACTGGCTTCTCATCTCGGCCGCCCCAAGGGCGAAAAAAAAGCCAAATACAGTATGGCTCCTGCCACGGCACGCCTGTCTGAGCTGCTTGGCAAGCCAGTTAAACAGGCGCCTGACTGTTTCGGACCGGATGTGGATACACTTGTAAATGCCATGAAACCTGGCGAGGCGGTCATGCTTGAAAATGTCCGCTTTTATCCCGGTGAGGAGAAGAATGATCCTGACTTTGCCGCAAAACTAGCCAATGGCTGCGAAATTTATGTCAATGACGCTTTTGCTGTATCACATCGTGCCCATGCCTCGGTTGAGGCTATTACCAGACATATACCGGTTATAGCGGCGGGCTTTCTGATGAGAAATGAAATGACATTTTTTGACAAAGCCATGCAGAATCCGGTCAGACCACTGGTCGCAATATTGGGCGGTGCCAAGGTGTCCGGTAAGCTGGAAGTTCTTGAAACGCTTATCAACAAGGTCGACAAAGTTGTTATCGGCGGTGGCATGGCCTTCACCTTTCTTAAGGCCATGGGATACAATGTCGGCAAGTCACTGGTAGAAGATGAACTGATTCCGACAGCGCGTACCATTATGGAAACGGCTCGTTCCAAAGGGGTCATGTTTTATCTGCCGGTGGATTGTGTTGTTGCCAACGCCTTCGAGGCAACGGCAACCAACTTTATCACCACGGCCCAAGAAATTCCTGCAGGTTGGATGGCCCTTGATATCGGACCGGCGACGACAACCTTATTTACAGAAACATTGCGTGATGCTAAAACCGTCATCTGGAACGGCCCAATGGGTGTTTTTGAAATGGATGCTTTCTGCAGGGGAACATTTGCAATGGCGGAGGCCGTTGCAAATTGCTTTGCCACAACCATCATCGGCGGGGGGGACACTGATTCTGCCGTGCGCAAGGCCGGAGTGGAAAATCGGGTCAGCTATATATCAACCGGTGGCGGAGCTTTTCTGGAACTATTGGAAGGGAAAACCCTGCCTGGTGTCAACGCTCTCGATGTTACAACCAAACAATAAAGGGGGAACTGATGCGAAAACCGGTTATCGCTGGGAACTGGAAACTCTTTAAAACAATAAGTGAATCTGTTGCTCTCGTACAGGAACTCACGCCGCTTGTGGCAAACAAGCAGGATGTGGAGATCGTTGTTGCACCGGTCTTCACGGCATTAAGCCGTGTGCATAATGTAATTGGAGGCTCAAATATCAAGCTGGCAGCTCAGGACTGCTATTGGGAGGAAGAGGGGGCTTTTACCGGGGAGGTCGCTCCGAAATTACTGAAAGATGCCGGTTGCAGTCACGTCATAATTGGGCATTCAGAGCGTCGCCAGTATTTTGGCGAGACTGATGAAACCGTTAACAAGAGAAAGAT
>JAQUCQ010000053.1 GCA_028686145.1 Desulfuromonadaceae bacterium
TGGCATAGCGGCGCTGGACGGCTTCATTCTTGATCTGGGAGTTTCGTCGCACCAACTGGATACGAGAGAACGCGGCTTCAGCTTCCAACAGGATGCCCCGCTGGATATGCGGATGGACAGCAGCAGCGGCGAAACTGCTGCGAATCTGGTTAATGAGCTTCCGGAACCGGAACTGGAACGGATTATCAGCCAGTTTGGCGAGGAGCGCTGGGCAAGACGGATCGCGTCTTTCATTGTCAAGGAGCGGGCAGAGTCACTGATCACTACCACCTTCCGGTTGGTGGACATCATTAAGGGGGCGGTTCCCAAGGCCAAATGGGATGAACGGATTCATCCTGCCACCCGCACCTTCCAGGCTCTCCGCATTGCAGTAAACAGCGAATTGGACAGCCTGCAACAAGGAATGCGTGCGGCTCTTGACTTGCTTAAGCCGGGCGGACGAGGAGTGATTATTTCATTCCATTCACTGGAAGACAGGATTGTTAAACAGGTCTTTCGGGAATATGCCGAAGGATGTACCTGCCCGCGACAGTTTCCGGTCTGCGTCTGCGGCAATCAACCTCGGGTGAAGATCCTGACCAGCCGGCCGGTGACGGCAACGCAGACAGAAATTGTCGATAACCCACGAGCTCGCAGCGCCAAGCTGCGAGCAGTAGAAAAATTGTAACCAACGAGCGGTTCACGAGGTACACATTATGGCACAAGCAAGAACTGATTATACAAAAGTCGCCGCACCGCGCGTCCTCGGCGGGATAGAAGTATCACCGCACCGAATAGACCTCTTCAAGTATCTTATGATCTGCATGGTCGTGTTTACGCTTGTATCTGTCTTCCATGTCTGGTCACGCTTCAAATTGGTGGAGCTCAACCTGCGGATATCCGAAGCGAGCCGCCAACTGAGTGCGGCAGAACAGGAGCAAAAGTGCCTGAGCCTTGAAGCCGCCTCACTGAAATCACCGGCACGCATCGAAACCATCGCTAAAAATGATCTTGGAATGGCGCTGCCGACCGAGCAGCAGGTCATTCACGTCAAATGAAAGACGACCGGGAAAAATGGGCACGAATCCGGATCGTCATGATCGGGACTGTTTTTGGCCTGCTATTCCTGAGTGTGGCCGGACGCGCGTTCTATCTTCAAATACTCCAACACGAAATACTCGTTAAAAGAGCGGACAAGCAGCATCAGCACAAAGTTGATCTCACGACGGGCCGCGGCAGCATCCTTGATCATAACGGCACTATCCTGGCTGAATCCATACATATGGATTCCTGTTATGCCGAACCGCACCGCATTAATGATGTTGAGGGAACAGCCGGAGTGCTGGCGCCGATCCTGGGCATCTCAAAAAATGAATTGGCTGCCAAACTTTCAGCCGACAGAACATTCACGTGGATTGAGCGCTACCTGGCACCGGAAGTTGCGACTCGCATCAAAAACATGAAACTGCCGGGAATCGGATTTGTTCCTGAATCAAAGCGTTTTTACCCCAATATGGAGATCGCCGCACATGTAATCGGTTTCACGGGGCGTGACCCAAATGGTCTGGAAGGAATCGAGCTTAAGTACGACAGTACGATTCTGGGTAATACCGGTTATATGATAACGGAGCGCGATGCTCTTGGTAGAAATATTGGTATAATGAATACCGTTATCAAGGACTCGTCTCCCGGCAAAAGCGTTGTCCTGACCCTTGACAAGACTATTCAGTTTATCACCGAAAAAGAGCTGGCCAAGGCGGTAAAGGAAAGTAATGCCAAAAACGGGATGGCATTGGTTATGGAATCGGATACCGGCAGGGTCCTGGCTATGGCGAACTACCCCACTTTCAACCCGAACTCCTATTCGCGCTACCCATATGCGCAGGTGCGTAATCGTGCGGTAGCGGATAGTTATGAACCCGGATCGACATTCAAAGTATTTACTATCGCTGCCGCGATCGATTCAGGCCGCATCAAGGCAACTGACGTATACAACTGCGAGAATGGCACCTATCGGATTGCCGATCGCACAATCCACGACGACCATCCTCAATCGCGACTGAGTGTCTCGGATATCATAAAATATTCAAGCAATATTGGTGCTGCAAAGATTGGTTTCAAGATGGGAGAAGAGCGACTATTCACATATTTGCGCAACTTTGGTTTCGGTGAACGTACCGGCATTGACCTGCCGGGGGAATCACCAGGAAACCTGAAACGGCACTGGTATGGAATTGATCTTGCGACAATTTCTTTTGGGCAGGGCGTTTCGTTGTCAGCTATTCAGCTCGGCACAGCACTTTCAGCTGTTGCCAATGGCGGCAATCTGATGAAACCGTATCTAGTGGAGCAGATCCTTGACGACAACGGCACTGTCGTACAGAAATTTGAACCACAGATAGTTCGACGAGTCATTTCACCAGAAACCGCACGGAAAGTAACAAAGATGATGGAGACTGTTACCGGTCCCGGCGGCACCGGCATGAAGGCAGCACTTGACGGCTTCCTAGTGGCGGGAAAAACCGGGACTGCACAGAAAGTCGACCCGGTCACGCACACCTATTCGCCGACCAAGCGAATCGGTTCATTTGTCGGTTTTGTCCCGGCCGACAAGCCCAAACTGACGATCGTCGTTGTTATTGATGAACCCCAAGGCGTCAGGTATGGAGGCGTTGTCGCTGCTCCCGCATTCAGAGGAATTGCCCAGAGTTCGCTGGCATACCTCAAGATCCAACCGAACCTGCCAACAACGGCAATAACCAAACTGGCTGACTCACAGCCTGCTCCTGTTCCGGCAGTTGATTCGCTGTCAGATGGAGATGCAGAAAACATGACTATCGACGGCGGAGCAATGCCGAATTTCAAAGGAATGAGCATGCGCCGGGTTCTACAGGTGATGGAGAAGCGCGGCATCAACATCCGCTTGATTGGAAGCGGACGGGCAACCGAACAAAGCCCGCCTTCGGGACAAAAAATCCGGGGTACCGGTGAAGTCTGGATAAAGTTTGTCCCTTCAGCATGATGCTGAAAGCGCCTGTCGGGCTACCGGCCGGTTTTTATCGTTTTTAGTACGTTAGAAGTTTATTTTATGAGGCATTAGGCAGAAAATAACTTCGTTAACGTACTTAATCCTGCTTGCCAGGAATACAGGAGCGCACATGACATTGGGTGAACTACTTAAAAAACTGCCCGAGACGGAGATTCATGGAGACACGACTGTCCCCATCAGTTTCCTGACCTGTGATTCTCGCGCAGTTCTGCCGGGTGCTCTCTTTTTTGCCCTTCGTGGCACACAGGCAGATGGACATCGCTATATTGAGAAAGCCGTGGCAGCCGGTGCAGGTGCGGTAATTCTTGAGGATATAACCGCCTCTCCAGCTGAAATCCCCTGGGTAAAGGTGCCGGACGGACGCGTTGCCATGGGGCACATAGCAGCACTCTTCAACGGCGATCCAACGGCGACAAGACCGTTAATCGGCATTACCGGGACCAACGGCAAGACGACGACCACATATCTTCTGGAAGCAATTCTGGCTGCAGCAGGCCACCCGGCAGCGGTACTCGGTACGATCAGTTACCGTTTTGGCACGGCAACCATTCAGGCATCTCACACCACTCCGGAATCAACCGAGCTGCAGAAAGCGTTCAGGCAGCTCGCAGACGCTGGAGCGCGGGCCTTCGTGATGGAAGTCTCCTCACATGCATTGGAACAGAAACGGGTCGATGGGTGTCACTTTGACGTCGGGATTTTCAGCAATCTGACTCGGGACCATTTGGATTACCATGTCACCATGGAAAAATATCTGGATGCTAAAAGCCGCCTCTTTACTGACCTGCTCAGGCCATCAGAAGAGAAACCACGCCGCCGGGCAGCAGTTAACATGGATGATCCCTACGGGCAGGAAATTGTCCGTCGCTGCGCCTGCCCGGTAGTCACCTTCGGAATCCAAGGAGACTATGACGTCAGGACAGCCAACGTATCCTCATCAGTTACCGGTATCCGCGCAACATTGATTACGCCGACAGGAGAGTTTGAATTTACTTCACGCCTTCTGGGGCGCTTTAACCTGTCAAACATCCTCGCTGCTGCTGCGGCGGGTGTCGCCCTTGATCTGCCGCTTCAGGCAATTAAGAGTGGCATTGAAAATCACAGCACCGTCCCCGGGCGTATGGAGAGGGTAGAAAATCATCATAATATCACCTGTCTGGTTGATTACGCCCATACCGGGGATGCATTGGAGAACGTCCTTACAACGCTGAAGGAAATAGCCACCGGAAGGATCATTACTCTCTTCGGCTGCGGCGGAGACCGTGACAACGGCAAGCGACCGATCATGGGCAGGATCGCCGCCAGCATGAGCGATCTGGCTGTCGTGACCTCCGATAACCCACGCACCGAAGATCCATTGAGCATTCTGGCACAGATCAAGAGCGGTATAACTCCGCTGGAACTCCGTGAATACCGGCATGATGAATTGACTGATGGCTTTACTGATAAAGGCTTTATACTTTTGGAAAATCGCCATGAGGCGATACGGCTGGCGATAAAACTGGCACGTCCCGGTGACATAGTCCTGTTGGCCGGCAAGGGACATGAAGACTATCAGGTTATCGGGACGGTCAAACAGCACTTTGATGACAGGGAAGAAGCTGCTTCAGCCTTCACCGAGAGAGTGAAATAATGTTTACCATCAACGAAATAGGCCGTGCCACCGGTGGCCGGATTATTGGTCAGGCCACAGGGGAAGTGACCGCTGTATCTACCGACTCGCGGACTGTTGCCCCCGGCCAGCTTTTCGTACCGCTACGTGGAGAACGTTTTGATGGCCATAATTTTATTCAGGAGGTTGCGGAGAAAGGAGTCACTGCCGTTCTTGCCGAAGAACCGTGGCTTAAAACACACGAACCACCGGCTTCCCTTACCTGCATAGCAGTCAAAAACAGCCTGCGAGCGTTCGGCGACTTGGCGGCGGAGTGGCGACGACGCTTTGACATTCCTGTTATCGGCGTGACCGGGAGCAATGGGAAAACAACAGTCAAGGAGATGCTAGCAACAATTCTGGATCAGACCGGGCCAGGGCTCAAAACGTCAGGCAACCTTAACAATCTGGTCGGTCTGCCGCAGATGATCTTCCAACTCCGGCCGGAGCACAGATGGGCGGTACTGGAAATGGGGATGAGTGAGCCGAACGAGATTGACCGGCTGGCATCTATTGCCGATCCCCGCGTCGGGATTGTACTGAACGCTCTGCCGGCACATCTGCAAAGTATGGGAACGGTTGAGGCGGTGGCAGCCGCCAAGGGTGAATTACTGCATCGAATTACTGATGGTGGCCTGGCGGTTGTCAACGCCGATGACCCCCGAGTCGCCTCGCTCTCCCAGAACGCATCCGCTCGTCGAATCAGTTTTGGCATTGACCGGGGCGAAGTGCGCGCCAAGAACATTGAGCCTCTGGGCTTGGAAGGGCAGCGTTTCCTGCTCATCACACCTCGCGGCGATGCACTCGTTCACCTGAAAGCCTGTGGACGCCATAATATCTATAACGCACTTGCCGCCACCGCAGCACTTCTGGAGAAAGTTGAATTGCCGGTAATCGTCGCCGGCTTGGAAGCTTTTTCCCCGTACAAAGGTCGTTTCCAGATTGAGCGTTTGGGCGGTATCACGCTCATTGACGACAGTTACAATGCCAACCCCGCCTCCACAAAAGCCGCACTTGAAACGCTTTCACAGATAGCTGCAGAGGGACATCGCATCGCTGTGCTCGGTGATATGCTGGAACTTGGAGAACTCGAAAATGAAGCACATCAGAGTGTCGGAGTCGTGGCCGGACGAAATATCGACCGTCTCTATCTGACCGGCAAACTGATGACAAAACATGCTGCCGAAGGTGCCCTGATGGCTGATATGCCACTTGAAGCAGTGATCTGCTGCACAAGCCTTACGGAGATTGCCGAGCGGCTGCATCAAACCGTCACTGACGGCGATGTAATTCTTTTTAAAGGCTCACGCGGAATGACCATGGAAAAGGTGGCCACCGAACTGAAGGATCTGCTGCAATACACCAAAGGGGAATAGCCCATGCTCTACCACATTTTTTACCCACTCTCAGCTGACATTAAGCTGTTCAATATATTTAAGTACCTGACATTCCGTACTATCTATGCAATGATCACCGCACTGGTGGTCTGCTTTATTCTTGGCCCCTGGATCATCCGCAAACTGGAGTCCCTGCAGGCTCGTCAGGTAATCCGCACGGATGGTCCGGAGTCGCATCTGCAGAAACAGGGCACCCCCACCATGGGTGGTGTAATAATTCTGGCCGCGATCGTCATCCCGACTCTGCTATGGGCCGATCTCACCAACCAGTATATCTGGATTACACTTTTCATCACGGTCGGATACGGCGTGATCGGCTTCATAGACGACTATAAGAAGGTGGTAGAAAAAAACACCAAGGGGCTTTCTGCCCGCCAGAAGATGTTCTGGCAGGTTTTACTGGCCGGTTCTGTAGCCGTTTTTCTGTTTTTAAAACCGGGCTTTAGTGAGCAGCTCTTTTTCCCGTTATTCAAGAATTTCCATCCTGACCTCTGGATCTGGTTCATCCCGTTTGCCACACTGGTGATTGTCGGCGCCAGCAACGCCGTCAATCTGACCGACGGACTTGACGGACTTGCCATCGGCCCGGTGGCAATCAATGCTGCCACCTACATGCTCTTTTCCTATATTGCCGGACACGCCACGCTGTCTGCCTATCTCCAGATTCCACGCGTAGTAGGCGCCGGAGAACTGGCCGTGCTGTGCGGCGCCATGGTTGGAGCGGGCCTCGGTTTCCTCTGGTATAACTCGTATCCCGCCGAGATTTTTATGGGAGACGTCGGGTCACTCTCACTGGGTGGCGCGCTGGGGACCATCGCGGTATTGACCAAACAGGAAATACTGTTGGTGATTGTGGGGGGGGTTTTTGTCGTTGAAGCGCTCTCTGTCATCTTCCAGGTCGGTTCTTACAAGTACCGCGGCAAGCGCATCTTCCGCATGGCGCCGATTCACCATCATTTCGAGTTAAAAGGTGTTGCGGAGCCCAAAATTATCGTCCGGTTCTGGATTATCACCATCATTTTAGCACTGGTAGCAATTTCTACACTTAAGATGAGGTAGTATGCAACTGAAAGGCAAAAATACCCTTGTTGTCGGCCTGGCTAAAACCGGCGTTGCCTGTGCCCGCATTTTGGCCTCAAAAGGCGCGCGGGTAACCGTCACCGACATGCGGAGCGAAACGGACCTGGCGGGACCATTAACCGAACTGTCGGGATATACCATCGCCCGGGAACTGGGACACCATGATGTGGCAACGTTCCTGGCCAGCGATTTGATCGTAGTTTCTCCCGGTGTGCCTATGGACCTGCCGCAGCTTATTGCAGCCCAGCACGCAGGCCGAGAGATCATGAGCGAGATCGAACTTGCTGCACGCTTCATCAATGTCCCACTGGCAGCAATTACCGGCACCAACGGCAAAACCACCACGACCACGCTTCTCGGAGCAATCTTTAAACATAACGGCTATCACACATTTGTCGGCGGCAACATCGGCACCCCGTTGATTGAACTGGCGGAATCTCACCAGATTGTGGATCAGGTGGTTGCCGAGATCAGCTCGTTCCAGCTGGAATGGATCACATCCTTCCGCCCCACTGTGGCCGCGCTCCTGAACCTGAGTGAAGATCACCTTGATCGCTACCCGGATTATCAGACATACATCAATGCAAAGCTGCGAATTTTCGAGAATCAAACCGGCGATGATTTTGCGGTGGTCAACCGCGATGACGAGCAGGTCTGGCGCCATGTGCAGGGCCTCAAGGCAACACTATTTCCCTTCAGTCGCAAAATCGAACTCGAAGAAGGTATTTTTTTCAGAGACGGCGTAATCACGTATCGTCATGACGGTCACGAAGAATGTTTCCCCACCGCCGCCATCCGGCTGCAGGGGGTACACAACCTGGAAAACATCATGGCTGCAACGGCATGTGCACTGCTACTCGGTTGCCGCCCTGATGAGACCTTTGAGACAATACTTTGTTTTGAGTCACTGCACCACCGCATGGAGTTTGTGCGCGAAGTAGGCGAAGTAAGCTACTACGAAGACAGTAAGGCAACCAATGTCGGGAGTGTCGAGAAGGCACTGGAAAGTTTCACAAACATCACGCTCATAGCGGGCGGCAAGGACAAAGGCGGTTCATACGCCCCGCTGGCCCCATTGGTACGTGAGCGCGTCGAACACCTGATATTGATCGGCGAAGCGACGGAACGGATGGAGCAGGAACTCGGGGCGCTGACTGACACACACCGGGCGACAACTCTGGAAGAGGCCGTGAAGATTGCCGCGCACATAACAGCTGCTGGAGGGACTGTTCTCATGTCGCCCGCCTGTTCCAGTTTTGACATGTTCCGTGATTATGAAGAGCGGGCACAGAGGTTTATTGCAGCAGTGAAAGCGTTGTAAAGCTGTCCGACGCGTTTGACACGTCTGGCTGGCCAGAGGATTAAACACCTATGTTCAAAAAGCTGGAAGAATATGATCTGGTGATCATGCTGATGGCAATTGCCCTGACCTGTTTTGGGGTAGTAATGGTCTATTCGGCTTCTTCTGTCATGGCTGCCAAACGCTTTCATGACGGCTTCTTCTTTCTCAAACGCCAGGGTCTCTTTGCTTTGTGCGGCTTTGCAATAATGCTGGGAACCATGCGCGTCAACTACCAATTCTGGCGCAAGCTGGCCGCTCCGATCTTGCTGGGGTGCATTATACTGCTGGTACTCGTGCTGATCCCCGGGATTGGCGGTAGCGCCGGAGGAGCATCACGGTGGATCAGGCTGCCGGGCTTCAATCTTCAACCTGCTGAAATAGCCAAGATCGCCCTGATTATGTACATGGCCTATTCGCTTGACCGAAAACAGGATAAAATCAAGCAGCTCGGTCCCGGATTTGTTTCATACATGCTGATTCTGGTCGTGATGCTGGGACTTCTGCTCAAACAGCCGGATATGGGTTCTGCTCTGACACTGGCAGCAGTTGCCATCATTATGCTCTTTGCCGCCGGAACACGGATGGTCTACATAATTTCGATATTCCTGATATCGATGCCGTTCCTCTATTTTCTGGTAATGAATGTCGCCTACCGCAAAAGGCGTATTCTGGCTTTTCTCAACCCATGGCAGGACCCGCAAAACAGCGGTTTTCAGATTATCCAGTCGTGGCTTGCATTCGGAACCGGCGGGGTCTTCGGACAGGGACTGGGCGAAGGAAAGCAGAAGCTCTTCTACCTGCCGGAGGCTCATACCGACTTCATACTCTCGGTAGTCGGGGAAGAACTAGGTTTTCTCGGAGTCATCGTTATTATCGGCATGTTCTTTCTGCTGGTGCAGCGGGCAATGCGCATTGCCGTTGCCGCTCCTGACACATTCGGCCGATTTCTGGCTTTGGGCATTGCCGTACTGTTCGGGATTGAGGCTTCGGTCAATATGGGTGTGGTCACCGGACTTCTCCCGACAAAAGGTCTGGCACTCCCCTTTATCAGTTACGGTGGCAGTTCTCTTTTGATCAGCCTGTTTGCAGTCGGCATTCTGCTCAACATTTCATCGGGGCTGAAGATCTCCTCCATCAGCCTTAAGGAGGAAAAATGAAGCTGATCATTGCCGGCGGCGGTACCGGCGGGCATCTCTTCCCCGGCATTGCTGTCGCAGAAGAATTTCTGTCACGCGACCCGGCTAACGAGGTGTTGTTTGTCGGCACCGAACGGGGTATTGAAGCACGGGCGGTACCGGCAGCGGGCTATCCATTGGAGCTGATTTCAGCAGCCGGCATTCGCGGGAAAGGGATGTTCAGCCAGCTCAGAGGCACGGGCATGATGGTATATGGCTATGCGCAGTCGAGAAAAATACTGAAAAGGTTTCGGCCGGATATGGTGCTTGGTGTCGGCGGCTATGCCTCACTGCCAATGGTACTGGCGGCCCGCGGCATGCAGGTGCCTCGATTCATTCATGAACAAAATGCCATTCCGGGCCTGACAAATCGTCTGTTGGCCAAGTTTGCCACCAGGATTTTCATTACGCTGGAAGAATCGGCCAGTTATTTTCCTTCCGCGTCAACCATGTTGACTGGAAATCCACTACGACGTCAGATCCTCAATATGATTGCAAAGCAAGCTCTCACCACTGCTTCACTTTCTTCTCAAGCTGAAGCTAAACCGTGTGAAGATGAAGCTCCCAGCAGATTCCGGCTGTTAATTTTTGGCGGTAGCCAGGGCGCCCATGCAATCAACGCCGCCATGAAAGATGCACTCCCGTTATTGAAAGACAGTCCGGTCAGACTGTCCATCACCCATCAAACCGGCGAAAAGGAGTGTTCAGAGGTTACGGCAGCATACCGTGCAGCAGGCGTCGAGGCGGTAACGACCCCTTTTATCGCCGATATGGCGGCAGAATACGCCAAAGCCGACCTGATAATCTGCCGGGCAGGCGCCACAACCATTGCCGAAGTGACCGCCTGCGGCAAGGCATGCCTGTTCATTCCCTATCCGTATGCGGTAGATGATCACCAGCGACGGAATGCCGAAGCACTACTCAAAAAGGATGCCTGTTTTATGATGCTTGAACAGGAGTTGACCGGCAAAACACTTGCCGAGTCCATCCGCACATTGGCAACAGATGCCGATCTCGTGCGCCGCACCGGAGAAACGGCTTTTATTCTGGCAAAACTGGATGCCGCCAAGATCATTGTGGACGAAATGATCCAAGAAACTAGATAAAGAGGGACTCCATGTACGGAAAAATCGATAAAATACATTTTGTCGGCATTGGCGGCATTGGCATGAGCGGTATTGCCGAAGTGCTTCTCAATCTTGGCTATAAGGTTTCCGGCTCCGATCTACGCGGCTCCGACATAACCGAACGCCTGTCCGGGCTGGGAGCCGAAATCGGTATTGGCCACAGTGCAGAAAACCTGAAGAATGTCGACGTAGTGGTGATCTCTTCCGCCGTTCATGATGATAACCCGGAAGTAATTGAAGCCAAGAAGCTGCACATACCGGTAATACCGCGCGCAGAAATGCTTGCCGAGCTGATGCGAATGAAATACGGCATCGCCATTGCGGGTACGCACGGAAAGACGACAACCACATCTATGGCCGCTGCCATCCTGGGACATGCCGGCATTGATCCAACGATTGTTATCGGAGGCAAACTGAATGCCATCGGCACCAATGCGCAGATCGGGCAGGGTAAATTTCTGCTCGCCGAAGCAGACGAGTCGGACGGCTCATTTCTGCTCCTTTCACCGACAATAGCTGTAGTTACCAATATCGATGCCGACCATCTCGATCATTATTCCGGCATAGAAGAAATCAAAGATACGTTTGTCGAATTTATCAACAAGGTGCCCTTCTATGGCCTGGCCGTGCTCTGCCTGGATGACAAGAACATCCGTGAGATTCTGCCACGGGTTAAAAAAAGGTACATGACATACGGGCTCTCAGCACAAGCTGATATCCGCGCCACCCACATCAGGCATGACGGTTTTATTACCTCATTTGTCGCTCACTTCAAAGGGTACAGGCTTGGTGAAATTTCCTTCCCGATGCCGGGCCCGCATAACGTCCTGAACGCCATGGCTTGTATTGCCGTGGCTCTTGAGCTGGATGTTCCGTTTGTGGCTATCCAGGAAGGATTCGCTACGTTCAGCGGCGTCGGGCGGCGCTTTACCGTCAAGGGAGAACCAAAAGGAGTTATGGTGGTTGATGACTATGGCCACCACCCTGCAGAAATCAAGGCAACACTGGCAGCAGCGCGACAAGGATGGCCTGAGCGCCGTATTGTAGCCGCCTTCCAGCCGCACCGCTACACCCGTACCCATGAACTGTTCACCGAGTTCGTAACTGCTTTCTATGATGCTGACGTACTAGTACTGACTGACGTGTATGCCGCCGGAGAGCAGCCGATTGAAGAGGCCACGGCAGAACGGCTTTCAAAAGAAATCAGCCGTCACGGGCAAAAAGACGTGACCTATATTCCGGAACGAGAGCTGATCCCCGAACATCTGGCCGGAATCGTCCGTGAAGGCGACATTGTCATAACTCTTGGTGCCGGGAATATCTGGCAGCAGGGAGAAGCATTAGTCCGGTTACTGGGAGAAAAAAACTGAAGCCTGTTGCGATCGAAATACGCGGTCAACTGCTGAGCAACGAACCGATGAGTCTCCACACCTCACTTAAGACTGGCGGCCCGGTTGATCTATACGCAATTCCTGAAGATACGGCGGATCTTCAGGATCTGCTATCATGGTTAGGCAAACAGAACATCCCATGGCTCCCGATCGGCAAAGGTTACAACCTGTTGGTGCGGGACGGGGGCGTTCGCGGAGCGGTTGTCTCGCTGGAGCGGTTCAACCGTATTGACGTTATTGAAGAAGGACTTATAAGAGCAGAAGCTGGCGCCGAGAATCTAGCAGTAGTGCGGTTTGCGCAGCGGATTGGTCGGGGAGGTATCGGATTTATATCCGGGATTCCCGGCACAATCGGTGGAGCAATAAAGATGAATGCCGGTGCATACGGCGAAGGAATACTGGAGCGAACCGAATATCTTACCCTGCTGCGCGGCGGAAAAATCAGTGACTACCGAATGACGGAGCTTGATTACGGCTACCGCCACCTGAGACTGGAAGATGGTGACATCGTGTTGGCTGCAGCATTCAGGCTGGATGAACGTGAGCCGTTCCACACCGAGGAGGAGATTCGCAAAGATCTGGAACTGCGTCGTTCAAAACATAACGTCGGCTATCCAAGCGCAGGATCATTTTTCAAAAACCCGCACGGCCAGGCTGCCTGGAGATTGATTGATGCTGCCGGAATGCGTGGTAAAAAAGTTGGTGACGCACAGGTTTCCGAGGTGCACAGCAATTTTCTGGTTA
>JAQUCQ010000054.1 GCA_028686145.1 Desulfuromonadaceae bacterium
GCACCCCAAATGGTGCCGATAAGCGCAGAGTTAGTGTGAAAAAGAATAATTCCATCGCGGTTAACCACAAAAAAGTAGGCAAGACCTTCTGTACTGTAGTGCGCAAGTATCTCCGGGTCAGGATCTACGGTAGTAAGTGCTTCGATCGCTCTTGCAATTGAGAGCCCCTCGCCGCGCAAACTATCTGCTGCCATCTGTGGTGCAATTCTATAAGCACTCCACGAAAACCAGCCGACCAGAATGGTGAAGCAAATTGGAATAACAATGAAAAATTTCTCTGATTTCAGTTTCATAATATATTTGTGGTGGTATATGCACCACAGCCGTCGGGGTGGGTGGTGAAAAGAAAGGTAGTTGATGCAGACATGTTTCTGTCTGATGATTGTATGTGAGCTTGTGTGGAGTTGTTTTCGAGACTGAGTGACGATGCCAAACTACGTAAGTACACAAATCTGACACATTTCATAGCGCAGGCTGGATTCATGTTTAAGCGTCCCCTTGATACTGTTCTGTAGCAGTTGTGATGAATAGCCAACGACCAGCATCGGTATCTGGGTGCTCCTTGAAATAGTTAGTCTGTGTGCTGCAGAGTTTGGGGGCAGAGACGATCAAATTGATTGAGCCGTTGCCAAGAGCACAGGGAAGCTCTGATTATTCTTGACAACTTTTGTGGCAGTTGTGATTGCAATCGAGGAAAACTCGGCCTCTGCGAGCATAGCAGAGAGCTCTTCGCTGCTGAAACCATGGTGGAAGACGCCGGTTGGATCTTCATGAAAGCGTCCCCCCTCCGATTCCAGGTCGGCAAGGGCAATCCATCCGCCTGGGTGCAGCAGCGTTTTGAGCGACCGGAGCAGCGGCACGATCTCCGCAATGTGATGCAGTGTCATGGCGCTGGTGATGAGGTGATATCTTCCGGTTGGCAGGTCACCATTTTCCAGGTTGCACAGTTCCGCACGCACGTTTGAAAATCCACCATCGTGTATTTTTGCCTCAAGGCGGTTGATCATTCCTGATGAGCTGTCTGTTCCGGTCACGCTCTGGAGGTTTGGCGCCAGCTGCAATGTTACAAGGCCTGTTCCGCAGCCGAAATCAAGGGCATCCCACTCCGTCGAGAGTGGAATGGTGGCTATTATTGCATCTGCAATCTCGCTTGCCAGTTTGACCCGGCGCGGTTCTTCGTCCCACTTTGCCGCCGCAGCGTTAAAATCTCTCAGTTGTGTCATCTTGGCTCCTGTTAAATTATATATGGGGGGCGCATCATGTACCGCGTCCTCTGGAAACGGACGGGATCTCCCGTCGCTCATGTCAGCGATGCTGTCCGCGATCTCCGCCCCAGTGTGGATTGTCCATAAACTGGAGTCGCATGCGCTCTTCGGGGTTCTGAGCGTAAAACTCATCTTCTGAAAATGAAAAGCGGTACGATTCCAAGTAGTTGCTTAAAATACGGAAAGCGGCATTGATCAGCTTGATCTTCTCGCCATCGGTATCATTCCCGGAGTCCGGGTGGAACCTTTTCACCAGTTCGCGATGCCGACTTTTGATCTGCTTCATGGTTACCAGGTTGTTAAGCCCCAAGATTTCCAAAGATTTTTGCAGTTCCTGAAATGTCATGATTCCGCATCCTTCGATGTAGCTGTTGGCTTATTTATCTGTCTTCAACCCGGCTCTGCGCCATCCCGACATATGTCCGTCAAGGAGTGACGTGTTCCGGTAGCCGTACAGTCCTAAAAGCCCCTGTGCCATCTGGGCCCGCGGGCCGTGTTCACAGGTTACCACCAGTTCGGTGTTTTTGTCTTTCGGCAAGTTTGCCGTTTTTAGCAGAATCGTCCACGACGGAGCGTGGATCGCACCAGGTATGTGGCCGCTTTTGAATTCATAGCCGCTCCGTACGTCTACAACGGTCGGCGGGTTTTTTGCTTTTATACGCTGAACTAATTCCTTGGCTTGCACGGTAATCGCTCCCTTAATAGAATCAGGTTAAGATTATACTCGATAGAATACCATATGCACAAATACAATCCGATAATATGCATGTCAATATAAATGTAGAAAGACCTCCGAAGTGTTTACGTTTCGGAGGTCTCATTGTCACGACGCATGCAATGTGGGGTCAGGATTCTCCGCTATTTTCCGCGGCGCGAGCTGTTAAATACAGTTTTTGGTGCTCCCCCTGCTGCTCCCGGTCGCATTTGCTGCGGACGGCCAGCGGGTTTGCTGCCGGGATGCTCACTCTTAAACGGATTGATTGAACCGCCCGGACTTTTTTTGGCCTCGGCAGGTTTACGGGATGGCCGCGGCTCGCGCGGCGGGCGGGCAAATTCGGCGTCTTTTTTCGGGGCGGGGATGGTGTAGTCGAAACCTTCCACCGTGCGCCGTTCCAGCGGAGTACCCAGTTTTTTCTCGATCGTCCGCACCATGATCGTGTCCTCGCTGCACACCATGGTAAAGGCATCGCCGCTTTTGGCGGCCCGGCCGGTACGCCCGATGCGGTGAACATACGCTTCCGGTGTATCCGGAATATCGTAATTGATCACATGCGATATCTGCGATACATCGATGCCGCGAGCGGCAATGTCGGTTGCTACCAGAATCTGGTAGGTGCCGTCACGAAACCCGTCCAGTGCCGCCTGGCGGCGATTCTGTGACAGATTCCCCTGCAGTGAGGCGGCCTTGTAGCCTGCTTTCTCCAGTTGCTCGCCGAGACGCTTGGCGCGGTGTTTGGTGCGGGTAAAGATCAGCACCGAATCGGTATCGGTATGCTTCAGCAGCTCCAGCAACAGCGCTGTTTTAAGGTGTTGTTCCACCGGGTACAGGGCATGGGAAACGGTGACCGGAGGAGCGGTATTGCCAACCTGAACGGTGACCGGGTTGCTCAGGATATCGTGGGCAAGTTTGTTGATGCTGGGCGGCATGGTTGCCGAAAAGAGCAGGGTCTGCCGTTTGGCGGGAATGTGGCCGAGAATCCGCCGGATATCGGGGAGAAATCCCATGTCAAACATCTGGTCAGCTTCGTCCAGCACCAGCACCTCAAGGTGTGAGAGATCAATGGTTCCCTGGCTGATGTGGTCGAGCAGGCGGCCCGGGCAGGCCACCACAATTTCGACGCCGTTTCTGAGGGCATGAATTTGCGGGTTGACGTTGACCCCGCCGTAAACGGTAACACTCTTAAGCCGGGTCTGTTTCCCCAGCGTTACGAATGATTCATGAATCTGCTCTGCCAGTTCGCGGGTAGGAGCTACGACCAAGGCACGGACACGACCGCGCGTCCCTTCCATCAGGCGATTCAGTACCGGTAGTGCGAAGGCCGCGGTCTTGCCGGTTCCGGTCTGGGCCAGGCCCATGACGTCGCGTCCCTCCATAACCGTTGGTATGGCCTGTTGCTGGATGGGGGTCGGTGTGACATACCCGGCCTCCTTGATACTTGCTGCAATTACGGGATGAAAATTAAACTCTTGAAACTCCATGATACTCCTTCTTTCTGGTTGTACGAAAAAAGCCCCGGAATTTTCCGGGGCTTGCGATGATGTGCTATCCGGTACAACAATTGTAGTGGTCCTACCATACCAGTTTTAGCGGAACTGTGTCAAGCAGGCAATTATAAAGGAGTAAACGGTTGGAGCAGCAGACGGAGCAAGGTAAGCCGCTGCGGATCGCGGTACTCCGTGAGACCGATGGTCATCTCCAGATGCCCTTTTTCGGGCTGGGAACGGTAGGTACCACAGAGCCGATCCCACCAGGGGAAATTGAAACCGAAATTACTGTTGGTCTCGCGTACTATCGACGAATGATGAACGCGGTGCATGTCCGGAGTCACAAGAAACAGACGCAGCAGGCGGTCAAAGGCCACAGGGAGCTTGATATTGCCATGGTTGAACATGGCACACGCATTCAGAACCACTTCGAAGGCCAGTACCGCCTGTGCCGGTGCCCCCAGGATAATCACCGCCGCCAGTTTGATCAACATCGAGATAATGATTTCCAGTGGATGAAAGCGGTTGCCGCTCGTAACATCCAGATCCAGATCGGTGTGGTGCATGCGGTGTAAACGCCATAAGATCGGCGTATAGTGAAACAGGACATGCTGAAGATAAATGATGAAATCGAGAAGGAGGAAACTGAGAAGTGCCCTGGGCCAGAACGCAAATGAAATGACGTTGAATAGTCCCCATCCCTGCGTCTCGGCCATGTATGCAACCGCCACCGGGAGGAGCGGAAACAGGAGTCTGACAGCAGTGGTATCGATAACAACCAGAGTGAGATTGATAAACCAGCGCCTTCTCTTGCTATCCACCAGGGGACGGCGGGGCGAAATGATCTCGCCGAGAGCTACCAGTAGAAGGACACTTGCAAAAACGGAGAGTCGTATGGTCTGTTCAAGCTGCATCCGGAGACCCTATCACGTGATACTGCCGGTGCAACGCTGATAGACGCCGCTTTTGCCGCCTTCCTTGAACAGCAGCCTGATCTCGCCGATCGTAATTGATTTATCACTGCCCTTGCACATGTCATAGATCGTCAGAGCCGCGATGCTGGCCCCGGTCATCGCCTCCATCTCTACTCCGGTTCGCTCATATGCCCGTACGGTGCAACGGACTGTGATCAGGCCAAATGATTCATCAATGGCAAAATCGACGCTGACGTTATGGATGGCCAGCGGATGGGAAAGCGGGATCAGCTCGGATGTCCGTTTGACAGCCATGATGCCGGCCAGGCGGGCAACGCCCAGCACGTCCCCCTTGGCTACACTGCCAGCCCTGATGGCCGTCAACAGTTCCGGGGAGAGGCGCACATCAGCGGCCGCAATGGCGGTCCGCATGGTCGGCTGCTTGGCGCTGACATCGACCATGATTGCGTGGCCGCTTTCGTCAAAATGATTGAAGTTCACGCAAGATCTCCTCGTCACGCCGGAGTCAGATACTGTTCAAACTGTTTCTTATCGACCGCACAGCGATACGCTTCTTCCGGATTAACTTTCTTCGTTTTCAGCAGGTCAAGCAGGTGTTGATCCATCAGTTGCATGCCGTCCTTTTTGGCGGTCTGCATGATGGAAGGGATCTGGAATGTTTTCCCCTCGCGGATGAGATTGGCGATGGCGGGGGTGCCGAGCATGATTTCCAGGGCCGGAACGCGTCCGGTGCCGTCAGCCGTTTTTAAAAGCTGCTGGCAGATAACCCCTTTTAACGACTCGGACAGCATGGCGCGGACCTGCTCCTGCTGATCGGTCGGGAATACGTCGATAATACGGTCGACTGTTTTGGCAGCGGTGCTGGTGTGCAGGGTGCCGAAAACCAGATGCCCGGTTTCGGCTGCGCTCATCGCAAGCTGAATGGTAATCAAATCGCGCATTTCACCCACTAAAATGACATCCGGATCCTCGCGAAGGGCTGCCCGCAGGGCCGAAGCAAAGCTTTCCGTATGCTCGCCGATCTGGCGCTGATTCATGAGTGACAGCTTGTTCTCATGAATGAATTCAAGCGGGTCTTCAAAGGTCAGGATATGCTCCTTGCGGGTGGAGTTGATCAGGTCGATCATGCCGGCGAGCGTCGTCGATTTGCCGGATCCAGTCGGTCCGGTCACCAGCACCATTCCTTTCTTGAAGTTGGTCATGCGCCGCACGCCTTCAGGCAGCCCCAGTTCGTCAGCCGTAAGTATTTTTGTCGGGATGATGCGGAATACGGCGGCAATCCCGCGGTATTGCATCATGATATTGCCGCGGAAACGAGCCAGACCGGGGACTTCATAGGCAAAATCGAGATCCTTGACTTCCTCGAAGTGAGCCTTCTGCTTTTCGCTGAGAATCTCGAACAGGATCGCTTTCAGCTCATCATGTCCCAATGACTTGAAATTAAGGCGGACCATCTCTCCCCGCTGTCGGAAAATTGGCGGATTACCGCTGGAAAGATGCAGGTCGGACGCTCCCTGTTCCTTCATCATATTAAAAAGTGCATCGATGCGTGCCATAAAGTCCTCCTCTATTAACCCGAGCGAACAGGATATGTACGCTCACGAAACTATTTCAGTAAAAACGAATCAGTAATCGATTTCCATCGTATTAAAGAACAACGGAAGCGATATATTCTTCAGGCGAAACAGAGCCTGCCATCAGGAGTCGTCGCCCCTCATCAGACAGGCCGTGGTAGCCGATCGTCCCGAGGTAATTCTCCAGAGTGGAGACATCGCTGGATTGTTCGAAAATGCGCAGGAACTCATCGGTAAAGATCAGAATATCGGTCAGAAATTTTCTCGAACTGAAACCGCTATGGCCACACTCATCACATCCCGTTGTACGGTAAAATGATGAAGGGCATTCGAGAAGATCCATCGCTGCCAGTTCCTCTGCTGGAGGAGCATAGACCGTCAGGCATCCCGGGCAGAGTAGCTGAATGCCTTTGAACGAAACGAGTCCATTGACGAAAATCGGGAGGAAATAGTTCTGTTTCTGATACAGCAACAGCTGGTGCAGGACGTTGCGTGTGCCACGGATTTCCAATCCGGCCAGGATCAGTTTACCGCGCATGGCCGCCCGGCAGGCGGCTGTAAAAGGCATTCCTTCGGTAGCATCTTCAATTACGAGAATATCGGGAGCATGATCGAGAGCGTTCATGATGGTGGCGGCCCGTGCGGTTTCGTCGCGGGGAAGAAGAATGCGGGGAAAGCGCTTGCTTGTTTGCCCCGGTCCTTCTCCCAGAATAATGACATTTTTACCGGTGGTATCAATCTCTTCCAGCATAAGATCGATAAAACGGTTGCGTTCTTGCGTGTTTCGAGAAGCAAAAAAAGTGATGCCCTGTTTACTCCGGGATAACTGGATAAAATCAGCTTCCTGGCCGGCGGGAAGATGAAGATCGGCAAGCCGGTTCGGAACTCCGGCGGATTGATGCGGCCGGATGGTGATGTACTCTCCTCCATATCCGCTCATTGCGGCAACTTGGAACGTAAGCGGATGGGAGCGGTAGCTGAATGTCAGGAGCCCGCCGGAATGTGGTTCGCCGGATGTTATACTGCCGATGCTTTTGCGGATCTCGCGGATGACGTCAGGGTAATAGGTGTCGTTAAACGACCCAACAAGGTGTGAAATACCACCTCGTCTGCCGCTGATCGTCACGATGTCTCCCATTGGTTGCAGGGAGAGCGAAGAAAGCCGATTTTGCAGAATAAAAATCAGCAGGTAGTCAAGCAGCTTACCTCCGCTCAGGTCATTGTTAATGACCTCCAGAATTTTTTCGGAAAAGGCGCTTGAAGTAAACCCCAACTGTTCATGAATGTTACTGCCGTAGCATGCTTCGATCATTTCACGAATTTCACGGATTAAAGCTACCGAGATATTGACCTGGCAACCGGATACCTGTTCGACTGCTGCAATGGCAGACTTGTTGAGCGGGTCAGAGATGGCGATGCTCAATTCACTTCCGGCTTTTATGAGCGGAATCAGGTTGAACTTTCTCGCCGTTGCGGCCGGGACAAGCCGTACCGCATCCGGGTCGATCATGTCGGCTTTGAGACGAATATACGGGAGGTCCAGCTGATTGGAAAGAGCCCAGTCAATATCCTCTTGCGTGACAACCCCAAGGCTGATCAACGCTTCACCGAAGCGCGCCCCGGTCCTCCCCTGTTCTTCCAGGGCTGCTGTAATGTCGTTGTCACTGATGATGTTACAGGCGGAAAGAATTGCGCCCATGGACCCCTTTTTCTGTTCTGACATGTCAGGCCTCCAAAGTTGGATACATCAATGTAATGAAGCTATTCACTACGGTCACTCAGGTTCTCAAAACGGGTATGCTCGCCAAAAAAAGCCAGGCTGACGGTGCCGATCGCGCCGTTACGCTGCTTGCCGATAATCAGTTCGGCGTTGCGATCATGCCCCTGAGTGCATGAATTATCCCGTTTGCGGCACTGCTCGCAATAGACCGCCTCGCGATAGACAAACATGATCACGTCGGCATCCTGCTCGATAGCGCCCGATTCGCGCAGGTCGCTCATCATCGGGCGCTTGTCGGCACGTTTTTCCAGCTCCCGGTTCAGCTGGGAGAGCGCCACAACCGGTACGCTCAGCTCTTTGGCCAGTGCTTTAAGGGACTGGGATATTTCTGAAATTTCCTGTTGTCGTGATTCGATGCGGGTGCCGGCTTTCATCAGTTGCAAATAGTCGACGATAATCAGGCCGATGTCATGTTCGCTTTTGAGGCGGCGTGCCTTGGAGCGCAGTTCCAGAACGCTGATGGCCGGAGTGTCATCAATAAATATTTTGGCATCATGAAGTATTCCAGCCGCCCTGGTCAGTCGTGGCCAGTCGCTGTCCTGGAAGTGTCCGGTGCGCATGCGTCCGAAGTCAACCCGGGCGATGGAGGCGAGAAAACGCATGACCAGATCTTCTTTGCCCATCTCCAGAGAGAATATGACCGACGGGGTTTTCTTTTTGCTTTCGGCACTGGCGTGCTGGGCGATATTGAGCGCCAGGGTCGTTTTGCCCATGGATGGCCGGGCAGCGATGATGATCAAGTTGCCTGGCTGAAACCCGGCGGTCATCTGGTCGAGATCGACATAGCCGGTCGGTACGCCGGTGATGTGTTCTTTGCGATCATTGAGTGATTTGAGGATTTTGAATGCTTCTTTGATAAGCGGCTGGATCGGTACGTATTGCGGGCGTAGCTTGTTTTCACCGATTTCGTACAGATCCTTCTGGGCCTTGTCCAACAGTTCATTGACATCCGTCTGATCTTCATAGCTGCGGGTGACGATCCCGGTGGCGATGCTGATCAGCTTGCGGTTTACCGACTTCTCTTTGACGATTTTGCAATAATAGGTGATATTCGCCGCAGTCGGGACGTAATCGACCAGCATGAGCAGGTAAGCGGCGCCGCCGACCTCATCCAGTTCCCCTTTTTTTCGCAGTGTTTCTGTCAATGTCACCAGGTCGCATGGCTCGCGCCGGTCTGACAGCTGCATCATCGCCAGGAATATCTTACGATGAACTTCACGATAGAAATCTTCCGGAACGATGCTTTCAAGTACCCGGTTGATGGCATCGTTGTCGATTAGAATACCACCCAGAATAGACATTTCTGCGTCCAGATTCTGGGGGGGGAGTTTCAGGTCGGTCATTAGTCTGTATTCCTCGTTCACCTAGTTAAATTTTAAAAGAGGGGTAAATTCACCGACAAGGGTAAACATGCGTCACCCCCTGATTCTCTGCCTTACTTCAACGCCTCGCCAATGGCAGTGCAAAGTTCCTGGCGGAGGTAGGGCTTCTGTAGAAAGCCTTTTGCCCCGAGTTTTATAAGCTCGTCAACAGTTTCCTGCTGGTGAAAGCCGGATGAAATCAAAATCCGGATATCGGGATAGCTCTCCTTAAGCCGTACCAGTGTTTCTTTGCCTCCCATTTTGGGCATAAGCATATCCATAATAATCAGAGAAATATCTTTTTTTTCTCTTTCATACACCTCCACTGCCTGTTCGCCGTCTTCTGCAAGATAGACCCGATACCCCAATCCTTCCAGTAGATCCAGCCCCAAGTTGCGGAGTATCTCCTCATCGTCTACAAACAAGATGCCGCCTGAACCGCAAATTAGCTCTTCAGAGGAAATATCCAGCGCTTTTTTCTCACACGAGACCGGAAGATATAACTTAAAGATGGTGCCGGTGCCGGGCTCACTGAAGATGTTTATACAGCCATGGTGGTCTGTAATGCTGCCGTAGACGACAGCTAATCCCAGGCCGGTACCTTTGCCAATCTCTTTTGTCGTAAAAAACGGCTCAAAAATATGCTGGAGGATTCCTTTCGATATCCCTGTGCCGGTATCAGATACCCCAATTTCGATATAGGAACCGGGAGAAATATCAAAGGTACTCGCCTCACAGTACCCGGAATCCAACTCAATATTGGCGGTGGAAAAGGTGATAACGCCGCCGTCAGGCATGGCGTCACGGGCATTGACACCGAGATTGAGCAATGCATTCTGCAACAAAGTTGGATCGCCGATTACACAAATATTCTTGGCTGTCATCCGTGTTTTTAATATGATCTTTTTGTCAACGGTCCGCTCCAGCAGTGAAATAACTTCACGAATCATTGCATCGACACGGATTTGCACTGAGTTTTTTTTGCCTTTGCGGGAAAATGTCAGCAGTTGACCGGTCAGGTCGGCCGAACGGGTCGCCGCCTGTTGAATGTTGCCGAGCAGTTTCAATGCGGCTGAGTCATCCCGAACATGATTCATCATAAGTTCGGCGGAGCCTAAAATTGCGGTTAACATATTGTTGAAGTCGTGAGCAATGCCGCCGGCAAGCTGTCCGATGACTTCCATTTTCTGCGTTTGCCGGATCTGATCCTCCATCCGCTTCTGCTCGGTGACATCCAGGGTCACCGTCAGTATGCAATTCTCATCGTTAAAATCCATGAGTGTGCTGTACAAAAGCACAGAGCGGCTTTCGCCATGGAAGGTTTTTATTTCGGTGGCAAATCCTGAAACGGTCTGCATTTCGCGAAGTTCTTTGAAAAAGAGCTCCCTTTCAACATTATCGCCCCACAGACCAAGCTCAATACCGTTTTTGCCGACAACAACATCATCCTTGTAACCGAAGGCGTCTTTGCAGGTGCGGTTGATCTTGCGGATTATTCCCTCGGGAAATGAAGAAACAACTATGGCCAGCGGCGATACATCAAAAAGAGTCTGGAGGCTGAGGTTCGATTCGTTTAACTTCTTCTGGGCGGTTTTGTATTCTTCGATCTGTACACGCAACATCTCTTCGGTTGCAACCAGCTGATCGCGCGTTTCAACAAGCTCCACGACCTGCGCGTGCAGAAGCCCCTCTGTCGTTTTCAGTGCGTTATTCCAGTTTTGAAGCTGCTCATTGTTTGTTTGCAGTTCTTCTGCAGAGTGACGTAATTCTGCCGTCCTCAACTCCACCAGCTCCTCAAGATGGTTTCTATGCAGCTCAATCTCACGGCGCTGACGGTACAGTTCGGAAAAAATTCTGACCTTGCTTTGCAGAAACAGAGGTTCTATCGGCTTGGCAAGATAATCGACGGCTCCGGCATCATATCCTTTGAACTGGAGCTGAAGATCCTCCATGCCGGCAGTGACGAAGATGATTGGGATATGTCTTGTTTTCGGATTTGTCCGCATCAGCTGGGCCGTTTCGAAACCATCCATTCCCGGCATCTGCACATCCAGCAGCACCAGGGCAAAGTCCTGCTTGAGCGTCAGGCGAAGGGCCTCATTTCCTGAGGATGCTTTGACGAGCTCGTAACCCTGGTTGCCGAGAAGGCCTTCCAGCGACAGGAGGTTTGCCGGCCGGTCATCGACTAACAGGATCGGAATGGTGTTGGGTGGTGCGGTAAAATTCATGGCTGCCTCTGTATGAGCCTCGTCAAAAGAGTTGGAATTTCCTTCAAGCTTACCACATGATCAACTTTCACCAATTGCAGTGCATTTCGTGGCATGTCATCCATCTCGGCGTCAGCAGGATCCTGGACGATGGTTATTCCGCCACGGTTTTTTATTTTTAACAGACCGTTGCTGCCGTCGTTTCCGGCTCCGGTCATAATCACTCCGATCAGCGCCGGGCCGTAAACTTCCGCTGCCGACTCGAAGAGTACATCCACCGAAGGTCGGGCAAAATTTACCGGTGGATCGATGGAGAGTGCTAAACGGTGCTCTCGTTCCACCAGCAGGTGGTAATTCGCCGGAGCCAGATAGACTGTGCCGGACGTTATGGTCTCCATCTCATCGGCTTCTTTTATCCGAATTGCACTGAGCGTGTCCAGCAATACCGCCAGGCTGTCGTCAGAATCCGGAGTAATATGGGTAACGACGAGTACCGGGATCGGGAAGTCGGGTGCTAATGCTCCCAGTATGAACTTGAGCGCCGCAACGCCGCCGGTCGAAACTCCGATGACAACAGCCTTAAAATGTCCTCCACGGCTATGTGACATACCGTTTCCGATAAATCTGCATCCGGGGGGTTATTGCCTCATACCGGTCCGAGATGCGGCGGTGGTTCAGGCTCTCTTTCGTGCCGAGACACAGAAAACCCCCTGGTGCCAGGCTGCTGTCAAAAAGTCCCAATACCCGCTCCTTAAGCGCCTGCTTGAAATAAATCATGACGTTGCGGCATAAAATCAGGTTCATTTCGCCAAAGTCGGCATCTACGGCCAGATTATGCGCTGCAAAGACAATATTCTCCCGCAGTGAGGCGTTCAGGATAGCTCGATCGTACCTCGCCGTGTAGTAGTCGGAGAAGGAACCTGTGCCATCCGCTTGCTGATAACTTCTGGTGAAGCGTTGCAGCTCCTGCAGCGGATAGATACCCTCCTGCGCCGTACGGATCACCTCTTCGTTGATATCGGTGGCATAAATCCGGAAGCGCCCTTTCAAACCCTCTTCCTCGAGGAGTATTGCCATTGAATAGGCTTCTTCTCCGGAGGCGCACCCGGCATGCCATATCTTCACAAAAGGGTAGGTCTTCAGATGCGGTACTACCAGTTCCCTGATGGCCTTGAAGAAGGCGGGATCACGGAACATCTCCGATACATTAACCGTTATTCCTCGCAGTAGGGTAGCGAATAACTCGCGATCTCGCAACAATGATGACTGGGCAAGCGACAGGGTGGCAAAGCCTGATCCGGAAAGCCATTGGAGCAGCC
>JAQUCQ010000401.1 GCA_028686145.1 Desulfuromonadaceae bacterium
CTTCCGATCTAAGATCTGCGGCACTGTTACTTGGCATTGCCCGCCAGACTCTCAGCAAGCGTTTGGGTGTTCCGGATTAGTGCGCATGGGGGTGACTAACCTCCGTGCCATAAAAGTAACACTGGTAAAAATCATGACAACGTACGGATTATGCTCAATTGCTGCGACATTCTCTATCTATCGTACTTCCCACTAAAATTTCCTGCCTGCTGTGTCTGTTATCATGCCTATGTGCTTCAATCAACATACTGATATAAAAGCATTTTATTGCTTTTAGTCGCTGGCATAGTATGTGTAACTGCTTTTCTGCAAGCTGTTGGCAAATTCTGCTGTAATTAAATTCTTTTTTCCAGGAGAAGAGTACACTCTTTGAGGGGAGGAAAAAACATGTGTGGCATAGTGGGGTATATGGGAAGCCAAGACGCTGTCCCGGTAATAATGAATGGGTTAAAAATGCTTGAATATCGAGGCTATGACTCTGCCGGAATCTGCACCATGGATTCAGGCGATGTAGAGATCCGGCGCAGCCCCGGAAAACTGGTGAATCTGGAACGACTTCTGAAAGAGCAGCCAATGCGCGGAACTATTGGTATCGGCCACACACGCTGGGCCACCCACGGGAAACCGACTGTAGCAAATGCTCATCCTCACAAAGGTGGGTCTGTGGTTGTTGTCCATAATGGTATTATCGAAAACTACCTTGCACTGAAAGACGAATTATCTGAACAAGGGCACATTTTTATTTCTGAAACGGATTCAGAGGTCATATCTCACCTTATTGATGAAAAAATGGATTCAACAGGTTCATTTGAAGAGGCTGTTCAGCAGGCATTGAAAATGATTCAGGGTGCTTATGCACTCTGTATACTGAGCAAAAAGGACGACAAAACACTTATTGTTGCCAAGTCTGGCTCTCCGATGGTCATTGGAATCAAGGGAAATGAGTACTTTATCGCATCAGATATGCCGGCCATTATTTCCAATACGCGAGAAATGATAATAATGGAAGATGGAGAGATGGCGGTATTTAGGAATGGCGGGGTAAAATTCAGCACCATTTACGGGGTTGAGATCGCAAAGGAGCCGCGTTACATTGACTGGTCTCCGCTGAAAGCTGAAAAAAACGGTTATCCTAATTTTATGCTTAAAGAAATTCATGAACAGCCGCAAGCAATCAAAAATGTGGTTGCAGGTCGTCTTCTGGAAGATGAAGGAAATGTCTTTCTGGAAGAATTACATCTGAATGACGAGGAGTTGCGCTCGTTTGAAAGACTCTGTTTTGTGGCATGCGGCACTTCGTGGCATGCGGCTCTCATGGGAAAATATCTGATTGAAGAGTATTGCCGGATTCCTGTCGATGTGGAGATTGCTTCGGAATTTCGCTACCGCGATCCTCTTGTCTCAGGGAAAACGCTGGTGATTCCGATTTCCCAATCAGGAGAAACAGCCGATACGCTGGCCGCATTGCGCGAGGCGAAAAACAAGAACGCACACATCGTATCAATCTGTAACGTTATTGATTCTTCCATTGCCCGTGAATCTGATGGGGTCATTTATACTCGCGCCGGTTTGGAGATCGGTGTCGCTTCGACCAAAGCGTTTACTACCCAGCTTGTAGCTCTCTATCTGTTAACCATCCGTCTTGGACGTGCTAATGGCAGCATTGATTTGAAAAAAGGCCAGGAAATGATCGCCGCATTGAGCGAACTGCCGGCTATGGTTGAAAAAACGCTGGAACTTGACCTCCAGATTGAAGAGATTGCCTGTGAATATCTCACGTCCTGGGATGCTATTTATCTTGGACGTGGCATCAGCTTCCCGATCGCCCTTGAAGGTGCTCTCAAGTTGAAAGAGATATCGTATATCCATGCCGACGGATATCCAGCCGGAGAAATGAAGCATGGGCCGATTGCCTTGATAGACAGAGATATGCCGGTTTTTATTCTGGCTCCTAATGACCGTCATCTTGTAAAGGTCAGATCCAACATGGAGGAGGTCATTACCCGTGGAGGAAAGGTTGTTGCCTTGTGCTCCGAGGGAGATTTTGAAACCGGCAAAAGAGCTGATTTTACCTTGCACATTCCGTGGGCAGGAGAGGCGCTATCCCCCGTACTGTTTGCTGTAGCACTTCAGCTTCTGGCGTATAATTTTGCTATACTGAAAGGTAAGGACGTTGATCAGCCCAGAAACCTGGCCAAGAGTGTCACGGTAGAGTGAATGAGTTTATCAAAAAATGGTGGTGAGAATGCACAAAACCTCAAGAGAACTGAAATTTCGGAAAGAAATTTTTGCTGTTGAGTATCAAAAACTTCAATATATAGTGAGCCAGCTTAGTAGCGAGCCACTACCGCCGTGCTCCTTTTGTACCGATAAACAGATATGGCATTGCTCGCGAACGGGTAAGGAATGCGATTCTTTTACCCAGTATTATTCAAGCTACGAGCGGTAACATATTTGCAATTAGTGCAATTGGGGTTAATATCAAACTCGGATCAACTATCTGCACTGTTAAAGTCAGCATATCAATGTCACATTTTCTGATGTAGTAGGGAGGGCTCGGAATTTGACGCGCAAATACAGGATAATGATAGTTGAAGATGAGACCGCCACGGCACAAAGGCTCGGCAAGTCGCTGGCTCGTCTTGAGTACGATATCGTTGCGATAGTCGACAATGGTATTGAAGCAATCGAGATGGCATCAGCCGTGCTCCCGGACCTGATTTTGATGGACGTTACACTGAAGGGGGAGATTGATGGCATCGCTGCTGCCAACCAGATATGTACGGAAGTCGATATACCGATCATCTTTCTTACAGCCCATGGTGACGACGATACTTTTTCCCGTAGCAAAATTGCAAACGCTTTTGCCTTTCTTGAAAAACCGGTCAACCTTAATCATCTTAAGCACTGTGTCGAGATGGCCATTTACAAACAGACACAGGAACGTATCCATAATCAGATGGAGATGGAACTGCATCTGAGCGAGCTGAAAACACTTGCTCTGTTAAAGGCT
>JAQUCQ010000055.1 GCA_028686145.1 Desulfuromonadaceae bacterium
CTATCTGCTGGTGGAACCGGCCGATCCGTTGGTGGAGGCGGCCCGGCTGGCGCTGGAACTGGGACTCCCCCTGCATTTTATCGATGTGGATAGTGACGGCTACCCGCGTCACCATGAGCAGCTCCCCGATTCCTACAGCATCTGCCGCATCGGTCTGGAGGCGTATTACCACGCCTACTGTGGCGCTTGTTCCGGGCAGCCTCCCTGTCGGGAGGATCGGCTGCGTGAGCAGGGAATGGCCTATCGCCTGCAGCGTCTGGCCCAAACGCATGAACGGATTCTGTTCGTCTGCGGCATGGCCCACCTGGAGCGGATCAAGGAACTTTACGCGTTGCCGCAGGCGGCACCGCTCGAGCGTGTTCGGCGCGACGGTGTCACTCTCTTTAACCTGCATCCCGACTCCTGCCGCGAGATCCTGGCTGAGTTTCCGTTCTTGTCGGCGGTCTATGAATTGCGGCGTGGCCCGCTCCCGGAAGAACCGCTTGAAAACGGTGCCGGACTGCGCAAGCGCTTTCACGCCCAGGAGCTGATCAAAGGTGGCAGGGAACAGGTCTCCGAAAAACAGCTGATGGAAAACGCCATCCGCCGTACGGCCCGCCATCTCGGCCGGGAAACGACCTTCCTTGATCGGCAGCGGGTGATCTACCATCTTTTCAGCGAGGCGGCGCGTCACTATCGTCAGGAGACCGGCGAAACGCTGCACCTCTGGCAGAAACGGGCCTTTTTTCGTTTCGCCCGCAACTACGCCCTGCAGGGGGGGATGTTGCTGCCGGACCTCTTTCAGCTTTTATCGGTGGCGCGTGGCTGCATTGATGATAACTTCGCCCACGCCTTTTGTCGTCTCGCCACTTCCTACCCTTGGCAGACGGAGAACAGCGACCTGGCCACTCTCACTCTCTCGCCGGAGGATATCTGGGGCGGCAGCCGTCGCATCCGTTTCCGTCCCCGCCAAAAACGGAGCAAGGGGCTTTCGCAGCTGGGGCTGCTCAAACGGAAACGGGAGGTGCGCCCGGGTGAATGGCTGGAGGGCTTTGACGATCCTTCAGTCTGCTCGTATCCACCGGAGGATATTGCTATCGAGGAGTACGGCCGTTTTCTCAAGCGCAAGGGATGCATGCAGCTTTCCGACGAACAATGCCGCACGGAAAAATTCAGCAGCTCACTGTTGGACGGCATAGATATGCGCGAAACGCTGCGCAATATTCATGAAGGGGCGATCTACGTCAGGGAACAGCAGCGGGTCACGGGAGGAGTAGGGTGTCTGGTGGTGATCTTCGATGAGGATCGGCGCAGCGAGCGTTATCCGTACTGCATGACCTGGTTGGGGGAGCACGAACAGGAATCGGACATGGCCTTCTACGCCACCGATCCTTCGGAAAACATCGTCGGACCGGGAATCTGCCGCTGCGAGTATGGCGGCTTCATGCTTTCCTATCCGCCCCGCCGCGTTATGGATGTCTGGCACGATCCGGATTACCACATGGCGGCATCCAAGTCTGAGGTGTTGCTGCTGGCGGCTCTCGACTATTCGATCGAAAAGCATGTGGTTTACGTGGCCGCCCGGCCGCCGCGCAGCATTTTCAAGCAAATGGCCGCCCGTCGCGACCGGAAGATTGTCTATATTCCGCTCGGGTCACTCTCTCCGCATAAACTCAAACAGCTGCGCATACTGCATATGCTTTCGGGCAAAGACAAACGGGACATGGCACAGGAATATATCTGGTGAAAGTTTGTGTGGTGGTTTTATTGTAGCCTGATTGGATCATCTGACGAGTCTATTGCACATGGATAGTGTTTGCTTTGGAAACCGCTCAATAGTATGAGGCCTGCTATAGATTTAATTCAGAATTCATTTTGCACAAGTTTCATATTTTCTTGTTTTGCCTTCACGACAGAAGCAGTTGCGGTAAATATGGCTTTCCTGTGCAGACTGTTGTTGTTTACCGCAACATGACCGCGTAATTCCTGGCCACTGGCACTGTCTTCACGTATTTTTACATCCATATCTATGTGCGCCAGTTTGCCAATACCGACGTGATCAACCGCGAAGACGAGCGTACCGTCCGGTTCCTGAATGAAGGGGACTTCTGTGGAACCCTGAAATTCAATCTGGGGCGGTAGCTGGAGCCGAACGGATAAATTCCGGGCAGGCAATGAACCTGCATTGATAAGCGTTATGCGGTATTGAAGTTCTTCTCCCGGAGTGACCTTTTGTTTAGATAATTTTGCTACAGCACGTACGAATGGTGCTGAACTTATAACAACAGCCTCTTTCTGGAAACTGATATCATTGAATGTGGTTGAAACGGCTTTTATCAAAATGATGGAACGAAGACCATCAACCATTTCTGCCGGCATTGTGAATAAAACAGTTCCCCTGAATGTTTCACCTGCAGCGAGGTGAAGGCGGGTTACATTTTCGTCAGGTTTAGATGCACGAGTAAGAATGGCATGGTATTCTTTTGGTGCAGCCACTGTCAGTAAAAACTCTTCACTGCTTTTCCCTTTGTTGGAAATTTCAAACGGCACTCTGCCATTGCTTTCGACGGAAACAGGCACGGTATCTTCATGTAGCGTGATTACGGCATTTATGTTTTGCCGGGCCTCTTTTTCAGCCAGTCTGCGTTTCGTCTCATCCGGCTTGTCCCCACTATTGAAGTCGACCGGCCGACCCTGTCCGGTCTCTTGTTGAGTCGCGCGTTCCGTGAGAGTGACAATCGTTATCGCCCGCCGGTTCTTTGGCCTTCCTGCAATCATGTTATTATCGGCTATTGGCCGTAATGGCCCGTAGCCCACTGTGGAGATACGGTCGGCATTGACGCCTAATTTTTCCAGGATTTTTTGTACGCTTTGCGCCCGTTGTTTCGAAAGCATCATGTTATGACTCAATTTTCCGGCTGAATCGGTATGCCCTTCAATCAGTACCGAGGCATCGGCTGAGTTCCTTATGATATCTGCTAGTTGCTTGAGCTCTGTGTAGTATTTGGGTTTTATATCTGAACAGTTGACATCGAATTCAACAGTCAGCTTCCTGACTTCTTTCCTTGCCGAAGTAATAGCTTATGCCGATACCGACTTCAAAATTGTTGCGGGTACTGTCGTTATTAGAGATAAGAAGGTATCGTACATCCGCTCTTACCGCCAGGTAATCTTCCAGAAAATATTTCAAGCCCGCGCCATATAACAACCGCACGGTGACTTCAACTTTAAACACTCTTCATATTGGTAAATTGGGGAGCTCTCCATTTATTTGATTGCACAGGCCGACGTGTCACTATATTTTATCGCTTCGCAAGCAATGTTACGTATGAAAGCCGAAATTCGTGCTGGAATTCCTGAGAGGAGTAAATCAAGATGCACATAAATGCTTATATTCAGGCTCTTCTTGCTATTCTCTTGTGGAGTGTACTTGCTTTTCTGGGACTGCAACTGTCAAAGATGCCGCCATTTTTGCTGGTAGGCACAGCATTGTTGATTGGCGCTGCGTGCAGCATCCATAAAATATCCCAGTGGCGGGTTTCTTTTGATGCTTTGCTGCTGGGAATTTACGGGTTGTTTGGTTTTTATTTCTGCCTCTTTTTTGCATTAAGGAATGCACCACCTGTGGAAGCCAACCTGATTAATTATTTATGGCCTCTTTTTATCGTGATTTTGTCTCCGCTTTTTTTGCGTGCATATTCTTTGAGATTAAATCACATTCTTGCGGCATTTACCGGATTGGCCGGCGCCGCTTTGATTGTCACTGGTGGCCGATTCAATTTTAATTCCGACTACCTGTTCGGTTATGCACTCGCGGCATTATCAGCTTTTATCTGGGCAAGCTATTCGCTCATGGTCAAACGAATTAAACCTTTTCCTAATGCTTCAATTGGACTGTTCTGCTTTTGTTCAGGAATTCTTTCTCTCTTCATGCATTTTTTACTGGAAAAAGAATATGTTTTTGCCTCTGGCGATTACCTGATGGTGCTGCTGTTAGGCCTAGGTCCGATGGGCGCGGCTTTTTACCTGTGGAATTCTGCTCTTAAAAATGGTGACCCGCGGATTATAGGGTCACTTGCGTATCTCACTCCCATGTTGTCAACAATAATTCTCATACTAACCGGTAACGGCTCATTCTCATTTGTTACCCTCATCGCAATGGTGCTAATAATCGGTGGCGCTGCCATAGGCTCAATTTCTGCAGTACGGCCCATTTCTCGTGAATTTGTTGAACAGCCACGATAGGGCTGACTTGCCCACCAGCTCTTTATTTGAGATAAGCTGACGCTTGGGTTTTGTCCCGAAGCGTTCATGCGGCTCTGCAAATGACGGGTTTCGTTTATTATGCCATCCAAAACGCTCATCTATAAAATTGAAATAATGTAACTTTACTATTGCAATAAACAATTATAACGTTATAGTTGGATAATTATAATTTTATTTATAATGGCTGTAACTACTTATTATTGATAATTTAATGGATGCCTTTCTGAGAAGTTCTTCCGTCAGTATCTGCACTTGATTGAACCGCAACAAAGCGGTGGAGTTGCTTTTACTTCAAGCCGCTTTATTATTTATTCAGCATCCGAATAATGAGGAGATGCTCCAATGATCCCACAAATCTGGAGTGAAAAGTTACTGGCTACCATGATCAATGCTGATCGTAATGGAGCAGCAGAACTTATTGACCAGGCACTCGCTGAAGGAGTGGAGCCATGGCAGGTGATTGCCGACATCCTCGATCCCGCCATAGTCCAACTTGGGTGCTTGTGGGAAGAAGAGACCATGTCGTTGGCACAGAGCTTTGTTGCCTCGAAGATTGCAGAAGATGCTCTGTTGCGCTGCATCCCTGAGAAATCAGACACTGCTCACACCAAAGGTGCGGTCGTGATTGGCAATATTGAGGATGACTTTCACAGTCTTGGACGCAAAACAGTCGGACTGTTCCTTTCCGCTGCAGGCTGGGATGTGTATGATCTCGGCAATGATGTACCAGCTGAGGAACTCCTTGAAAAAGCGCTTGAGGTAAACGCCAGCGTGATTGGCGCTTCGGCCATGATGCAGACGACTGCATTGAACATCCGCAAATTGCGCCAGCTTATTGATGACCGTGGCCTGACTGGCCGGATTAAACTGGCGGTTGGCGGTGCCGTATTTAACTGGCGACCGGACCTGGTGGCAGAAGTTGGCGGTGACGGCACGGTCCGGAACGCTGTCGGGGCTGACGAACTTTTCATGCACCTGCAGACTGAAGCACAGAGGGAGGCAACACCATAAACTCATTTCAGCGTGTCATGAATACTCTTGGAGGCCTCCCAGTGGACCGTCTGCCGGTTTTTGCAGTATTGGGTGCCTATGGTGGGAAGCTGACCAATACCGATCTGCGGACTCTGTTCAGTGACGCCTCTGCCTACGTAGCCGGTCAAAAGGCTGTACAGGATACTTTCGGCTTTGATCTTGTGTTGTCCGCGTTTGATTACAGCGTGATTGCCGAGGCCTTCGGCGGGGAAGTGGCCTGGTCTGCCGACCAGGTTCCCAACATGAGGCGCCCGGCTGTACGTAAGGCGGCTGATGCACTGTTGCTCCCGCTTCCGGATGTTATGAGCACCGGTCGTCTGCCGGTGGTGCTTGAGATAAACCGGCAGCTGGCCAAACGCTACAAGGAACAGGTGCCAATAATTAGCGTTCTGCCCGGCCCATGCATCCTGCCATCGCTGCTTGTCGGCATCGATCAATGGATGGAGGCGGTTCTGTTTGATCAGCAACTTGCCCAAAAACTGCTTGATTATACCGCTCCATTTTTTGTGTCGTGGGCAAACGCTTTGTTGGCTGAGGGAGCTGACTGTCTGGTGATTACCGAAGGCATGGCTACTGCATCGATCGCCCCGCGCGATATGTTTGCCAGCCAGTTTCTGCCGCATCTCCGGAATATATTTGGCCAGATAAAGGGCTCTAAAGTTCTCAGCAGCACCGGCGGATGCATGAATCACGTCCTTGATTTGCTTCCCGGCCTGGATGGATTGGTCGGGGTTATAACCGGGTCAAAGGACGATCTGACCGAGTCCCGGAAGCTGATCGGTCCTGATATGACCATTATCGGCGCTCTGGACAATCTGACCCTGCCGGCAGTTTCTGCTGATGCAGTGTATGAAATGAGTCTGGCGCAATTGCGTACTGCCGCACCCTCGGGCCGTTATATTCTGGCCAATGCCGGTGCGGACATTCCCCAGGCGACGCCTGCTGAAAATCTGCGTGCCATGCGTATCGCTGTCGCTGACTATTCGGCGGCAACCGGTAATTGTCCATGAACTTTCACACGGTCTGGCTCAGTTGTGGCGTTGTACGGGCCGAAATGGAAGAGCTGCGCCGGCGCGGGTTGATCAACGGCGAGCTGCTGTTTCTTGATTCCATGTTGCATATGGACCCGCCTCGCTTGGAAGCGACGCTGACCGCTGTTCTGGAACAAAATACCGGCATGCCCGGGTGTCTGGTGCTGGTATATGGCGATTGTTCTGCACGGATGCTTGACCTGGTACACCGCTTTCGGGTGGGGCGGGTTAATGTCATTAACTGCGCGCAACTGTTGCTCGGCCGTGACCGTTATCGTCAGTTGATGCTCGAAGAGGCCTTTATGGTCCTGCCGGAATGGGCACAACGCTGGGAACATATCATGAAGAGTGAGCTGGGGTTGACTAAAGCGGTGGCGCATGATCTGATGGGCGATAATCGCGGGGTTCTGGTTTATCTCGACAGTGGCCTTGTGCCGGTGCCGGAACAGTATCTGGTTGAATTTTCGGCTTACAGCGGACTTCCGTGGCGGGTTGAAACAGTGACTCTGGATTGTATGCTGGCAACACTGCTGGAAGCTCAGGTCGTGGCAAAAGCCTGGGCAGGGCAAGAGGCTGAGGTGCAATATGAAAAATAATGAGAATGCACCATCATCCTCACCTTCTGCCCAGTTGATGGCCATTGAGGTCATTTCGGAACTGCTGGTGTCAACATCACCACACAAGCTGGGTGAGGCACTGACTGGACATCTGCGCGAATTGAGCGGCGCAAAAACAGTGATGGTTCTTGCCCATCGGCTTGAGTCTGCGACTGATGAACTGCTACATGTCAGTCCATTACGCAGGGCCGGACTATTCTCTCCACAGGAACTCGGCGTGTTTTCCTTTGCAAAAAATCCTGAAGAGCTTCCGCTCTTGCCGGATGAGCTTCCGGCAGCTCATCCATTGAAATCGATACTGCTGGATGCCGGCATTCAATCCATGGCGCGCTTTCCGTTGCATGCAGGCGGGGGGTTGGTCGGTCTGCTGCTGTTCTTTGATTTGCCCGGAGTTGATCGTATTGCTGAAATAAAACATATAGTTAATCTCCTTGCTCCTCCAATAGGGCTTGCCCTTAAAAACGCGCTTGCTTTTCAACAAATAGAACAATTGACCCGTGAATTGGAACGACGGGTTGAAGAGCGTACAGCGGAGCTCCAGGAGTCGCAGGCGTTTTTCCAGACAGCCATCAATAGTTCGCCCATTCCCATCATGATTCACAATGAAGATGACGAGGTACTACAACTGAGCAAAGGCTGGACGGATCTCTCCGGTTACACTCCGGAAGATATTCCAACACTTGCTGACTGGACGGAACGGGCTTACGGCGAAAGAGCTGGAAGTAAGAAAGAGTATATTGACAACCTTTTTAATATTTATCAGACCATTCACAATGGAGAATGGTTAGTAACCGCCAAAGACGGCTCAATCAGAATCTGGGATTTCCAGTCAACGCCGTTAGGAACGATACGTGGAGGCAAGCGTGTTCTTCTCAGCATGGCAACAGATATTACAGAACGCAAGCGGACCGAGAGGGAATTGCAAGAGAGAGAATATGAGCTTGAAGAAGCGCAGTTTCTTGCAGGCACCGGAAGTTGGACCTACGATCCGGTTACCCGCAAGTTTCTCTGGTCAAAAGGAATGTTTCACATCTGGGGCCTGGATCCAACGCGTGGTCTGTTCCCTGTCGAAGATTTTCAAAAATATATACACCCGGACGATTATCCACAGTTTGATGCTGCTTTACATGAAGCACTTGAGCACGGTATACCGTACAACTTGGAGCTGCGAATCAATCGCCCTGACGACAGTGAAAGAACAATCATTACCATTTGTGACCCTCAGTGCGATACGGCAGGTACTGTTGTTAAACTGAGAGGCACCAACCAGGATATCACCGAGCGCAAGCGTGCCGAAGAGGAGAAAACGAAGCTCGAAAGCCAGCTTCAGCAATCCCAGAAAATGGAATCAATCGGGCGTTTGGCCGGTGGTGTAGCTCATGATTTCAACAACATGCTGACGGTCATCCTTGGTCATGCCCAATTGGGTCTGATGCATTTGGAACCGACCAACCGCGTATGCGCCGACCTTAAAGAAATAAGCAAATCAGCGGAACGTTCTGCCGAACTCACGCGACAATTACTTGCCTTTGCCCGTAAACAGACTGTTGAACCGAAAGTGCTGGATCTGAACATTACCGTAATGGAGATGTTCAAAATGCTGCAGCGTCTTATTGGTGAGGACATTCATATCGTGTGGCAGCCGGCACCCGAACTCTGGAAGGTCAAGATTGACCCTTCCCAAATTGACCAGATCCTGGTCAACTTGTGCGTAAATGCTCGGGACGCCATCGACGGTACCGGCTGGATCACTATCGAAATAGAAAACAGCACTATTGATATGGAGTACTGTGCTGCCAATCTCGAAGCAACGCCCGGAGAATATATCCGGCTCACGGTAAGCGACGATGGTGGTGGAATGGACAAGGAAACGCTTGTTCACATTTTTGAACCGTTTTATACGACTAAAGAGCTGGGCAAGGGAACCGGTCTTGGCCTGCCCACGGTGTACGGCATTGTCAAACAGAATAACGGCTTCATAAACCTCTACAGTGAACCGGGCCAGGGGACGACATTCTCGATTTATCTTCCCCGGTATGAAGAAGGTGTGAGCGGCAAAATGCCGGAGGCTGAAGTTACGAAGCTGCTCTTGAGGGGACACGAGACTATACTTCTGGTTGAAGACGAACCGGCTATTTTGAACATAACCGCCCTGATGCTTGAAAAGCAGGGCTACAATGTTTTGGCAGCACACTCTCCCGGTGAAGCCATTCAAATGGCTCGCGTACACGTTGGGGATATTATGCTGCTCATGACCGATGTAATCATGCCGGAGATGGATGGCCGGGAGCTGGCAAATAACATCCTTTTACTCTATCCCCATATAAAGCGCCTGTTCATGTCGGGATATACGGCTGACGTTATCACCCACCACGGAGTACTGGAAGAAGGGGCATGTTTCATTCAAAAGCCGTTCACGTTGCCTGATATTGCCGCGAAGGTGCGGGAAATACTGGATAGAAAATAGGGCAATTACGCATGGATTCGAAACAAAAACGGCCTCCGGAATGTATATCCGGAGGCCGTGCTGCATTGTTAAACTGCCGTCAGCTACTTACTGGGCAGCTTTAACCATCAGGTCACTTACCAGCTTTGTGAAACGGAGCGGATCCTTAATTGTCGATCCTTCAGTCAGGAGTGCCTGATCATAGAGCAGGTCGGCATAGTCTGCCAGCGCCGCTGCCGAGGCATCTTTCTCGTGGATTGATGCCATGGTCTTCAAAATGGCGTGGTCAGGGTTCAGCTCCAGGATTCGTTTTGAATCCGGGACGGTCTGGTTCATTGCTTTCATGATGCGTTCCATGTTGGCGTTCATGCCGTACTCATCGGCAACCAGGCAGCAGGCGCTGTCAGTCAGGCGGTTGGAGAAGCGAACTTCCTTGACCTTGTCCTTCAGGCGATCGCTCATCAGGGAAATCAGGTCACTGAACTCCTTCTGGGCCTCTTCGCGTTTCTTTTCCTTTACCTGTTTCTCTTCGTCGCTATCCAGGCTGATGTCGCCGCGGTCAACCGCTTTGAGGTGCTTTTCATCATATTCGGTCAGCGACTGGACAACCCACTCATCGACCGGATCGGTCAGGAACAACACTTCATATCCCTTGGCGCGGAAGGCCTCAAGATGCGGTGATTGATCCAGAGTTTCGCGACTGGCGCCGGTGATGTAATAAATATCTTTCTGTCCATCCGGCATTCTGCCAACGTACTCTTTCAGGGAAACAAATGAGCCCGCCTCGGTTGAGGTGCTTTCAAACAGGACCAGTTCCTGCAGCTTTTCCTTGTTGGCGTAGTCAAAGTGCATCCCTTCCTTGATGACCTGGCCGAACTCTTTCCAGAACGTCACGTATTCATCGAAGTTTTGCTCCTTAACTTCAAGCAGTGTCGAGAGAATCTTGCCGACAAGACTCTTCTGGATCCGCTTGATCTGGACATCTTCCTGCAGGACTTCGCGGGAGACATTGAGCGGCAGGTCGGATGAATCAACAACGCCCTTGACGAAACGGAGGTAGTCCGGGATCAGCTCTTCACACTTGTCGCTGATAAAAACGCGGCGCACGTACAGCTGCAGACCTTTCTTGCGGTCATTCATGAACATGTCGAACGGTTTCTTGGCCGGCAGATAGAGCAGTGCCTTGAATTCACTGGCTCCTTCGGCGGAGAAGTGGATCGTACGGAACGGTGCGTCGTAATCATGAGAGACATGCTTGTAGAATTCGGTGTATTCCTCTTCTGTGACGTCGCTCTTGGCGCGGGTCCAGATGGCTTTCATCGAGTTCAGTGTTTCCTCTTCAGTCTTGTCGATAGTGCCGGCACCCTCAATCTCCTTGCCGTCGGCATCTTTCACTGTCTCTGAGCGGCTAACATCCATGACAACCGGATACTGGATGTAGTCGGAGTATTTCTTGACGATTGAGCGGATTTTCCATTCATCCAGATAAGTCTTAAACTCTTCCTTAAGATGCAGCGTGATCTCGGTGCCGCGCTGCTCTTTGCTGCACTCTTCAACCGTATAGCTGCCATCGCCGGCAGATTCCCAGCGGCAGCCGTCTGTAATTGCGCCCCCTTTGCGGGTTTCCATAGTTACGCGGTCAGCTACCATGAAAGAGGCATAAAAACCGACGCCGAACTGCCCGATCATTTCAGGATTATCACTGGCGGCCTTTTCTTTCAGTGACTGCATGAACGCCTTGGTGCCGGAGCGGGCAATGGTGCCGATGTTTTCTTCAACTTCAGCCATGTTCATACCGATGCCGTTGTCACGGATAACAAGTGTGCCAGCCTCTTTGTCCGGAATCAGTTTGATCTTCCAGTCGCTGTTTCCTTCAAGAAGTGATTCATCGGAATGTGATTCAAAGCGAATTTTGTCGATAGCATCGGAAGCGTTGGAAATCAGCTCGCGGAGAAAGATGTCTTTGTTAGAATAGAGTGAGTGGATTACCAGATCGAGCAATTGCTGCACTTCGGTCTGGAACTGTTTGGTGGTCTTGGACATAATTGGTGCGTCTCCTTCGATGTGATGGAATCTGATAGCGCCAACATAATCATAATTGATCAGGTTTTCAAGGGGGGCATGCAAAAAACCGTATTCAGTAAACTTCAGGCAGTATCTATACACAATTGATTATAGATTCAATTGTGTTATAGTTCAGTGCCATTCAAACCGGTACCGGAAACTAATAATTTGAACTACATTTTTATGGTAAGAGGAGTGGGGGGTATATGAAAAGTAAGCATGATATTGATGACGATGACATGATTGAAGAAACCGAAGAAGCTGATGACGGCAGCTTTGCCGCGCTGTTTGAACAGGACGGCAAACAGGACCAGAGATGGCTGGAACCGGGGCAGAAGCTGACTGGTAAGGTTTTGAAAATCGGTAACGAATGGATCTTTATGGATACCGGCCAGAAAGGGGAGGGAGTCATCGAGCGGAAGGAATTCCTCGATATTGACGGCAATCTCACCGTAAAAGAAGGCGATGTCATCGCCGCTTATTTCCTTTCTTCAAGCCATGGTGAGATGCGCTTTACGACCCGGCTTGGCGGCGGCGCCTCCGGCAGTACTCAACTGGAACAGGCGTGGCAGGCAGGAGTGCCGGTGGAAGGGGTCGTGGAAAAAGAAATCAAGGGTGGCTATGAGATAAAACTGGGAGGGACAGCCCGCGCATTCTGTCCGTATTCCCAGATAGCGCTCCGGCGCGTTGAAAACCCGGAGGCGCTGATCGGCACCCGTTTGACGTTCAGGATCAGCGAATATGCAGAAAACGGCCGTAATATCATTGTATCCCGACGTGCTCTGCTTGAAGAGGAACAACGACGGTTGAAAGAAGAAGTGCAGGCTGGTATCAGCGAGGGTATGACTGTCGCTGGAACGGTAATTTCATTGCAGGATTATGGCGCATTTATCGATATTGGCGGCCTGGAAGGGCTGCTTCCGATATCCGAAATCGGGTGGAGCAGGGTCAAGGATGTTCGCGAAGTATTGACTGTTGGCCAGCAAGTGAAGGTCGTCATCAAATCTATCGATCCGGAAAAGGATCGAATCTCCCTCAGTATCAAGGATACTCTGGCTGACGCGTGGGACCATGTGCCTGCCAAGTTCCCGGAAGGCTCATTTCATACCGGGACGGTTGCCCGTCTCGATACTTTCGGCGCGTTTGTTACGTTGAGCGATGGTGTGGATGGACTGCTTCATATCTCGA
>JAQUCQ010000402.1 GCA_028686145.1 Desulfuromonadaceae bacterium
ACCATACAAGTCAACAAACATATTCTTATCGAGAGCGACTGAGGGACTGGCCCTGTGACGTCGCGGCAACCAGACTGAAAAGGCAAGGTGCCAAATCCAGCGAGACTGCGTGCAGTTTCGAGAGATAAGGAAGAGCGCCATCCAAACGATCCTCTTCCGTACCCCGGAAGGGGATTTCCTGTTTTGGAGGACACCATGAATATTGCAACACAGACGGTACAGATCGGGCTTGATTGGGATACCCGCACCGGAGCGGTCACCGTGCCGATCTATCAGACCGCCACCTTCAGACATCCGGGACTCGGCCAAAGCACCGGCTATGATTACAGCCGTTCAGGCAATCCGACCCGCCAGGCTCTGGAAGAAGGGGTTGCAAGGCTAGATGGTGCGTGCCGCGGCTTTCCCTATTCCTCGGGCATGGCGGCCATCGCCAATCTGCTCCTGCTTTTTAAATCGGGCGACCACCTGATCGTAACCAAAGATCTCTACGGCGGCACCTGTCGCCTGTTTGACAAGATTTTCAGCCAGTACGGGCTTTCTTTCACCTATGTCGACACCAGCAACAGCGCTGCGATAACAGCCGCCATTCTGCCGGAGACGAAAGCAGTTTTTATTGAGACCCTCACAAATCCCCTTCTGAAATTTGCCGACCTGCGGACTATTTCGTCCATCTGCACAGACAACCATCTGTTGTTGATTGCGGATAATACTTTCCTGACCCCATATCTTCTCCGGCCACTCGACCTGGGTGCGGACATAGCCGTGTACAGTGCGACCAAATACCTGGCCGGGCACAACGATACTGTCGCCGGCGTGGTAACCGTCAAAGACCCGCAACTTGCCGAAAAAATATATTTCCATCAGAACTCGGTTGGCGCAGTCCTTGGGCCACAGGATGCGTGGCTGACAATCCGCGGCATCAAGACACTTGGAATCCGGTTGGACCGCCAGCAGCAAAACGCCGGACGCATTGCACAATGGTTGACTACCCACCCGCGCATCACAAAAGTACATTATCCCGGCCTTGCAGACCACCCGAACCACCGATTAATGCAAAAAGAATCGCGCGGTTTTGGTGCCATGATCGCTTTTGAGGTTGACAAGTGCGAGCTGGTCGAACAAATTCTGTTGAAGACGAATCTCATCTCGTTTGCTGAAAGCCTTGGGGGAGTGGAAAGCCTGATAACATTCCCTGAAGTCCAGACCCATGCTGATATTCCGCCGGAACTGCGGGCAAGGCTGGGCATTAACAACGTGCTGCTACGCCTGTCGGTCGGGATTGAGGAATGCGATGATCTGATTGACGATCTGCAGCAGGCACTGGAGGGATAATATGAAGATCGCAACACAATTGATCCATGGCGGTCCGACCGTCGATCTGCAGACCGGGGCACTCGGGGTGCCGATATATCAAATATCGACGTATCGACAGACCTCGGTTGACCATTTCAGCAAGTATGACTATGCTCGCGGCGACAACCCTACCCGCGAAGCTCTTGAAGACACGATCGCCGTACTTGAAGGTGGGACGCGCTGCCTGGCCTTTGCTTCCGGTATGGCAGCCATATCCACAACGCTGATGATTTTCTCCCCCGGTGACCACCTGGTCGTCTGCGATGATGTTTACGGAGGCGCCTATCGGGTGCTTTCAACTGTATTCAGCCGGATGGGGATCACCTCCACCTTTGTCGATGCCACCAACCTGGCGGCTATTGAAGGGGCTATCCGCCCGGAGACCAAAGGCATCTATCTGGAAACACCGTCCAATCCGCTCATGAAGGTCACCGACCTGCGCGGAGCGGCCCGGATAGCCCGTCATCATGGCATAATCACCCTCGTTGACAATACCTTTATGAGCCCCTACCTGCAGCGACCGCTGGAACTGGGGTGTGATATTGTTCTGCACAGCGGCACCAAGTTCATCAACGGCCACAGTGATGTCTTGTGCGGTTTTGCTGTGGTCAGAGACAAAGAGCTCGGGCAGCGCATCCGTTACATCCAGAACGCTTTCGGAACAGGACTTGGCCCACAGGATTCATTTCTGGCCCTGCGCGGCGTCAAAACCCTCAAGGTAAGAATGGATCAAAGCCAGCACAATACGCTCAAGATCGTTTCGTGGCTGAAACAGCATCCGCGTATTACGGCTATCCATTATCCGGGCCTTCCAGAACACCCCGGCTATGACATCCATGCAGCCCAGGCAGATGGACCGGGGGCAGTTTTTTCATTTGAGCTTGATTCCTACGAAACAACCAAGCGACTTCTGGAAAATTGTCATCTGGCAGCCTTTGCCGTCAGCCTGGGAGGAGTTGAAAGCATCATCTCCTATCCGGCAAAAATGTCACACGCTTCAGTACCAAAAGAGGAGCGGGAACGCAAAGGGATCACCGACACCCTGGTTCGGCTCTCGGTCGGCCTTGAAGACCCGTACGACCTGATAGCGGACCTCCAGCAGGCGATAGGGTAAACCGCGTGAAAATAAGTATTAACGATAAATTCGTCATCATCGAGAGTGGCCTGACGCTCGGAAACGTTATGGAACGCCACAAGGCCGGCGCCGATGTATTGATCCTGAATGGCTTCCCGGCTCCGCTCGATACTGCGCTGAACGAGGGAGACGAACTGTTTCTGATCAGGCGCGGCGAAATACCGACAGAAGAAGAGTTGGAGGGACTGATGGCGTCCCGGCACACACCCGGGGTCCATACCCGCCTCAAGCGGGGCGTTGTCGGCATTGCCGGCGTTGGTGGACTCGGTTCTGCAGTGGCGGTGGCACTGGCTCGAGTCGGCGTCGGCACGCTGGTGATAGCTGACTTTGATGTAGTGGAGCCTTCCAACCTCAATCGACAGCAGTATTTTATTGACCAGATAGGACGCTATAAAGTCGACGCGCTGGTTGAAAATCTGCAGCGCATCAATCCATTCATATCGGTTGAGGCACACCGTGTGGTGCTCGACCCGGATAACATTCCGGCAATTTTTTCCCCCTGTTCGATTGTTGTAGA
>JAQUCQ010000056.1 GCA_028686145.1 Desulfuromonadaceae bacterium
GGAGAGTATGCTGGCCAGGAAGCTGATCGGTGCTCTCATCTTTTCGAACAGTGGGAACGTGCCATGGTCGGCCAGTTGATGGAGATCGCCACCGCTGGAAATAACCGGGGAGAGCGAGGGGATGTAGTAGGCCATCGGCATGGTCCGGAATTCCGGATGTAACGGCAGTGCCACGGCAAATTCCTTCACCAGGGCATATACCGGCGATTTTTCGGCAGCCTCCAGCCACTGGTCTGTGACCCCGTTTCCACGAGCGGCTTCCCTGACTTCCGGATCGTTCGGATCCAGGATGACGTCACGATGGGCCGCCACCAGCTGATCATCGGGCTTGAGCAGTGCTTCTTCGACCCGGTCGGCATCGTAAAGCAGCACACCAACGTGGCGGATCCTGCCGACGCAGCTGTGGGCGCAGGCATTGCACTGGCCGGTCTCGGTGCGTGGAAAACAAAAGATGCACTTTTCGGCCTTGCCGCTCTGCCAGTTGAAATAGACCTTTTTATAGGGACAGGCGCTGGTGCAGAAACGCCACCCTTTGCAGACCTCCTGATCCACCAGGACAACGCCGTCCTCGCCCCGCTTGTAGATCGCCCGCGACGGACAGGAAGCAACACAGGCCGGGTTCAGACAATGATTGCAGATACGGGGAAGATAGTGCATGAACATGCGGCCGTAATCTTCGACCAGGGTGCGGTCTTCCAAGTTGAAGTCATTGGCGGCATAGATCTGCGAGCCGGAGAGATCGTCGTCCCAGTTGGGGCCGTTAGTGATCTTCTCTATCCGTTCACCAGAGACCTGGGAGAATGCCTCGGCCACCGGCTGGTCGCTGCCGGGTGGGGCTTTATACAGGTTGCTGTAGTCGAAGTCGAACGGCTCGTAGTAGTCATTCAGCTTCGGCATGTTGGGCTGAAAAAACATATTGAAGAGTGTCGGCCCCTTGCCCATCGCCCGCAACTTTAATTTACCGCCCTCACGGAGCCAGCCACCCTTGAAGATATCCTGGTTTTCCCACTTTTTGGGATAGCCGACGCCCGGCTTGGTTTCGACGTTGTTCCACCACATGTACTCGGCACCCTTGCGGTCAGTCCAGATGTTCTTGCAGGAGATGCTGCAGGTGTGGCAGCCGATACACTTGTCCAGATTGAATACCATTACCAGCTGTGCCCGTACGTCCATTGACTTCACCCCCTCAACTTTCTGACTACCACGTAGCTGTCTCGGTTTACACCGGGCGGCCCCCAGTAGTTGAAGTAATAACTGAATTGCGCGTACCCGCCGAGCATCAGGGTTGGCTTCAGGCGGATGCGGGAAAGACTGTTGTGAACGCCGCCATGCTTGCCGCTTTTCCGGGATTTTTTGACATTGAGAGTTCGCTCGGGAGCGTGGTACATAACCGCCGCACCGCGTGGAATTCGCGACGATACGACGGCACGACTGGTCACCACGCCGTTGGCATTATAGACCTCAATCTCTTCATTGTCCTCGATCCCGGCACTGGCAGCATCTTCATGGTTGAGCCAGACTACAGGGCCACCGCGAGAGAGGGTCAGCATTCTCAGGTTGTCACTGTAGGTGGAGTGGATGCTCCACTTGCCGTGCGGAGTCAGGAAGTTGAGGATCAGCCCGGTTTCCCCCTCGGTTTCATCCAGAAAAGCAGGATTAAGCTTTCCCTTGAAGGTCGGCAGACCCTCGTTGAACTCACCGTAATAGGGGTGGTCGAGATACAGCGACTGCCGGCCGGTGAGGGTACGCCAGGGTACGCCATGCTCCACGTTCAGGGTGAACGGTGCATAGGGGCGATTCTCATTGACCAGGCCGCTCCAGACCGGAGAGCTGATGTGACGTCGCGGTTTTTGGGTAATATCTTCCCAGGTGATACGGAAGTTGCGGTCGCCATCGGATATCTGTGCAAGCGGCTTTCCAACCCGCTTCTCCAGGTTCTGATAGGCGCGATGGGCCAGTTCGCCGTTGGTTTCCGGGGCTAGGGCCATGATTACGTCGGCTACGTCCCGCACGTCCTCCAAATCAATGAAGGTCTTATCTCCCCACGAGCGGGTTGGCATAGTTTTAAGGAGTTGTTCGTGGATGTCATCCGCCTCCCAACTGACCCCGTGGGCATGCAGGTGACCGATGTGCGGACCGAGGGACATGAAGCGGTTGTAGAGATTGACGTAGTCGCGCTCGACGATCGGGAGATTCGGCATGGTCTTGCCCGGAATCGCCTCACACTCGCCCAGCTTCCAGTCCTTCACATTCCGCTGGGCGATTTCACCCGGCGTGTCGTGCTGCAGAGGCGCTGCGATGATGTCTTTAAAGGGTGCGGGGAAGTGCTTCGGTGAAAGCTCGCTGAACTTTTTGGCGATCCCGGCGAAGATATTCCAATCGGATTTTGATTCCCAGGCCGGATCAACAGCAGCATCCATGCAGTTGACAAAAGAGTGCATGTCGGTGGTGTTCAGGTCCGATTTCTCATACCAGGTAGCCGCTGGCAGGACGATGTCCGAATACAGGGTTGAAGTGTCCATACGGAAGTTGAGATCCACCACCAGATCCAATTTGCCGGTGGGGGCCTTTTCGTGCCAGACGATATCCTTGACCTGACCCTTGGCGGCCTCCCGGGCGGTAAAACTGCTGTTGGGGGCGCCGATGACATGCTTGAGGAAAAATTCGTGCCCCTTGGCACTGGCGGAGATGGCATTGCCGCGCCAGATAAACCAGACCTTGGGGGAGTTTCCTTCACCATCCGGATCCTCGATGGCAAAACGGGTCTCACCGCTCTTCAGACGGGCGATCAGCCAGGCCCGGACTTCATCGTCGGTCGTGGCTCCGGCCGCCTGGGCCTGCTCCATCAGACGGACGGGGCTTTCGTTGAAATGGGGGGAGAACGGAAGCCAGCCGAGCCGGACCGCCTTGGCATTGAAATCGGCGGTGTGCATCGGCATGTTTTCGCCGGTCTCCGGCTTGAAGTATCGACAAAATTGCGATCATAACGCCACTGGTCCGAATGCATGTACCAAAAGCTCGGTGTATTCTGCAACCGCGACGCCTTGGTCCAGTCCTGGGCCATGGTGATGGAGGTCCAGGGGGCCAGCGGCACCACCTTTTCCTGTCCGACATAATGAGCCAGGCCGGCGCCGTTCCGTCCGACACTGCCGGTCAGGATCAGGGCGGTGATAGCGGCCCGGTAGATCAGGTCGTTGTGGTACCAGTGGTTGACACCTGAACCGATGATAATCATGTTGCGGCCTGTGCTCTGCTCGCCGTTCACGGCCCATTCGCGGGCGATCGTTATCAGGCTGTCGGCGGCTATGCCGGTGTATTTTTCCTGCCAGGCAGGGGTAAAGGGTTTGTCATCCTGATAGTTAGCAGGATAGTCGCCCCCCAGGCCGCGAGAAACACCAAATTGCCCCATCATGAGGTCAAAAACGGTGGCAACCGTTATCTCCCCATCTTTCGTCATGACGCGCCGTACTGGGACATTCCGGAGTACGTCACCGTCGGCCTCGAAGGAGAAGCTGACCGTACGAGTATCCTGGCCTAGGTTGGTCAGGATGCAGTCGATATCGCCCCCGTCCACCAGGTCCACCATATCCAGGTTCCAGTTCCCCTCCTGCTTGCTCCAGCGGGAACCGACGCTGCCATGGGGGAAACGGACATTCCCGGCACTGTCGCCGACGCAGAGGGTCCAGTCGGCATGTTCAATCCCTTGGCCCCGCTCCAGGTCGGACGCCCGCAGAAACTCTCCCTGCCGCAAAGCGCCATCCTTTTCATTTAGTTTGACCAGGAATGGCAGGTCAGTGTACTTGCGCACGTATTCGTCAAAGAAGGGGACCTGGCGGTTGGCGTAGAACTCGGTCAGGATCACATGGTTGATCGCCATCCAGAAAGCGCCGTCATGCCCCTGCTCCACCGGCAGCCAGGCATCGGCAAACTTGCTTGCCATGCTGTAATCAGGAGACATGACTACCACTTTGGTGCCGCGGTAGCGTGCCTCGGTCATGAAGTGGGCATCCGGGGTACGGGTCATAGGGACGTTGGAGCCGCACAGGACGATGTAGGAGGCGTTGTACCAGTCGGCCGACTCGTTGACGTCGGTCTGTTCGCCCCAGACTTGGGGAGATGCCGGCGGCAGGTCGCAGTACCAATCATAAAAACTCAAAGCAACACCGCCAAGCAGTTGGAGAAAACGGGTGCCTGCCGCATAGCTGATCATGGACATCGCAGGGATAGGCGTAAAACCGATTACCCGATCCGGGCCATATTTTTTGGCTGTGTAAAGGGAAGAAGCGGCGATCAGTTCATTCGCCTCTTCCCATGAGGCACGACGGAAACCGCCCATACCACGCTTACTGACATAACTTTCACGAGACTCGGGATTCTCTACGATGCTCTTCCAGGCCTCGACCGGGTCGTCATAAACTGTACGGGCCTGACGCCAGAGATCGATTAGCACACCCCGCATGTAGGGATGTTTGACCCGCAGCGGACTGTAGAGGTACCAGGAGAAACTGATTCCCCGCTGACAGCCACGCGGCTCGTGATTGGGAAGATCGCCGTTAAACTGTGGATAATCGTTGGCCTGCAGTTCCCAGCCGACAATGCCGTCCTTAACGTGAACCATCCAGCTGCATCCGCCGGTGCAGTTGACACCGTGGGTGCTGCGCACCACCTTGTCATACTGCCACCGGTTCCGGTAGAACTCCTCCCACTCCCGGTCGCACTGGCTATGGTCGTCTTTGATCCGCTCGTTCGACATTATCTGATCCTCCTCTTGTAGAGAGTCAATCCCAGCAGTAACACAATAAACAGGCCGCCGCCCATCAAGGTAAAGGGTATTGGGTAGCTGCCCCCTCCCTTCTGGGTGGCGGAGTCCTTAAACAAGGCCATCAATGCCGCGATCTCGCCATCGCTCAACGGTCTATCCGCATAGATATTCTTCATAATGGGAAATTTGAGCGTCTTGAGGGCTCCCCGCATGCCAGCATCCCCCATTTTGTGGTAGGCCTTGCTCAGATCTGCATTAGATAGTTTGCCCCCGATAATACCCGGATAGGTGAAAGAGTGACAGGAGAGGCAAGGTGCTCCCCCTTTGACAAAGCGTTTGCTCCCGGTGAAGAGCGCCTTCCCCTGAGCGATTAACTCCGGCGTTACCGAAACTGCCGGCTGTTCGCCGGGCGGCGAATCGGCAGCAGCATCAGAGCCGCTTGCACTCGAAAGGTAGGCAATAATTTTCAGGGCATCTTCATGACTTATACCCAGGTTCGGCATCTCGAAGCCGTATTTCTTTACCAGTTCAGCCTGGGCAGGATCTTTGCTTGCCGTAAGTTTGCCCGGATCAGTAATGAGCGATTCGAGCCACGCATGGGATCGCTCAGAGGTTACGCCCTTCAGATCCGGACCAGTACTGTCACCTCCACCGATGTTATGGCAACCGGCACACTGCTTGACGAACAGATCTTTACCCTGATCTGCCCAGACAGGAAAGCAGCAGGTTAGTAAAACAAGCAGTGTGATGAAACAGTTTAGAATCCTACTTGGGTGTGCCATACGTTTTCCCCTCCCGAGGCCTGGAAATGAAACTCTGTTTGCAGGCCGTTACCATATTGCTCAATTCTACTGCACATTTTATCTTAATCAATGAATTGCAAAAGGAAGATAGCGTCACGAATTACTATCCCGTACACATTGGTGTAGTTACATTACACCTGCCCACATTGATTTCTTTGACCAAAGTCAAATATCGATTTTATATAACTAGTTGAATATGCCAGAACTGTAGAAGTTTCGATAAGGATCAACGTGACTACCAGATTCACATAATCGTGCTGAGGGAGAAAGTGTTTGTCAAAATTGTAGCCAACTGTGTAATAAATCGTTGTTGAGCTGGCGTTCAAGAAACAACCTGAGTGCCACGGCATTGTTGCGTCCAAAGTCATGCGCACTGTAGCGCATGGTGACGTCCATTTTTCTGGACACACCTTTTGAGGGGCACCTTTTCATTGGAGACTACCCTAATTTGATCATTATGTCGTCGACGACCACTTCTACCTGATACGTTTTCAGGGTATAACCCGGATGGTCAGCGCAGATGCCACCTTCCAGATCGTAGTGCCAGCCGTGTCGAGGGCAGGAGATGACGCCTTCTTTGACTATACCTGCCAACATCGTACTTCCCTGGTGTGGACAATAGTTTTCACAGGCGAAAATAGTGCCCTTGTCGTTTATCAACACCACTTCTTCTCCGTTGACGGTGATAAGTTTCTTGCCCCAAAGGGGGACTTCGGTGAATTTTGCGGCAAAAACCATGTAAATTCTCTCCTTTCGTGCTTCATTGTTTTATCCGTTGTACAACGATCTCCGCCAGATCCTGCACCTGCATCTTCCCCTCGAATCCGCCGGTCTTGATACCATCTTCGAACATGGTGAGGCAGAATGGGCAGTTGGATACTATGAGACCGGCGCCGACACCTTCGGCCATGGCGATCCTGGTCTCGCAGATGCGAGTCCCGATTTTCTCCTCGGCCAGTATCCGCCCCCCACCTGCACCGCAGCAGAAACCTTCTGCTTTGCCCTTTTCCATTTCTTGCAGCCTCGCACCGGCGGAGGAGAGGATATTACGAGGCGGGATGAAGATTTCGTGATAACGCCCCAGGTAGCAGGAATCGTGGTAGGTGCAATCAAATCCATCAGCAACCAGTGAAAGCCGCCCCTCACGAATAAGCCGGTCGATAAAAGTGCTGTAGTGCTCGACATCCACCCGAGAACCAAGGTCCCTGTAGTCTCGTGTCAGCGTGCTGAAGCAATGGGGACAAGTGGTAACGATCCTTTGTACCCCGTACCGATTGAAGAGCTCAATGTTCTTGCGCGCTTCCATCTGGTAGAGGTAGTCGTTACCGAGCTTCCTGGGTGGTTCACCGCAACAGGTTTCCTCTTTGCCAAGGATACCGACTCTGATGCCTGCCGCATTGCAGATCTGCACGAAGGCCCTCGCCACTGCCTGGTTGCGCTTATCGATGGATGCGTAGCAACCGACAAAGTAAAGGATATCTGCCCCTCCCCCCTCAGACAGAATGTCGAGATCGAGACCATCACTCCACGTTCCCCGTTCCGCGAAGGCCATCCCGAATGGATTGCCGTTTACTTCCAAGTTGCCGATGGCGTTCTTCACCTCATCGCCGGGAAATTCCCCTTCCATAAGAGCTAGATGACGACGCATTTCAATGATTTTGTTGATGTGTTCAATATTCGCCGGACAGATTTCCTGGCAAGCGCGACAAGTGGTGCAGGCCCAAAGGACGTCCCTGGTCACCGTATCGACCAGGTTTGCCTCGGGGGCTCCGAAGGCAACCTCTCCGATCTGCTGGACCACCTTCATGGGAGAAAGCGGTTTGCCGGTGGCCCAGGCCGGACAACGGTCCTGGCAGCGTTTGCAAGCTGTGCAGGCATCGGCATCAAAGATGTCTTTCCAGGCAAAATCAGAGAGCTGTGCCGCTCCAAACCGTTCACGGGTATCATCCTCCAAGTCAATTGTCTCGATAGCACCATTGGCGCGAAGGTCGGTAAAGAGATAATTAGTGCTAGTGATAAACAGGTGACGTAACTTGGTGAAAGGGATGCATGCGATGAAGGCCATGGCGAGCAGTAAATGGAACAACCAGAGCCCCTTGTGAAAGCTCCGGATGTCCCCGACGTCCATGCCGTCAAGAAGCCATGCCGCCGGTAAGCCACCAAAGGAAAAACGGGCTAACTCTGGATTGTTATGTATCTCGGTAACGGCCATGCGCGCCCCTTCGAGGACAAAGCCTGTGACGAGGATTACAAGCAGGAGTATGTGACTTACATAGTCATCCCGGATGGTTTTAAGCCCCTCTGGCCTGACTGCGAAGCGGCGTACCGCGAGGCCAAGGAGCATGACAATGGCCGCACATCCCGCGCTGTTGAGCACCACTTTGAAGACCTTATAGAAAGTCCCTCTGAGGAAGCGTATTGAGAAGAGAGGATCGGTGAAATCGGCCTGAATCATAACCAGGAGAGTTCCTATGAAGAGCAGAAGAAAGCTCCAGAAAAAAATCGCATGGAGAACGCCAGGTACTCGTACTGAGAGCACCCGCAGCTGTCCGAAGGAGTTTGCCAGGTAGAGTTTTACCCGACTGGGGAGCTCATCGAGACGGTTAAGCGCCTTGCCGATCCGGTAGACATGTAGTCGGAGATAGAACCCCCAAGCGCAAAGGCCCATCGCAATGAACGCCAAAAGGTACATGAAGCCGATTGACCCGTGACCGATGTTCCAGTAAATTTCTCTAGTAGCTTCCATGACCACCCTTATCGGCAATCACTGTGCGGGCATCCAGGAGTAACGTTCCCTTAGCAGCCTAGTCTCACATGATGAGCCGGTCCCGTATTCCTTGCCGCCTATGATGACGAGCGGAACAGCTTCTTCGCGATAGCGCATGGCAGCATCGTAAATGGACATCTGCTCACTCACTTTCCCATCTTTTAACATCCAAATCGTCACTCAACCCTCCACACCCAGCGCCAGCCGGTTCCTGATGCATATATTGGCAAAGGTTCCTCGGACCATTACCTCATGGTTGCCGCGGCGGGAGCCGTAAGATTTGAATTTCTTCGGCTTCACGCCAATGGAGATAAGGTAGCGACCGGCCGGAGAAATATGGTCTGTTGTGACGGAATCGCCGAGCAACTCAAGGACTCGGGCACAACTGATGCCGGAAACCGCTGCCGGTACAGCCGAGATATTGGCAAAAAATGGCGGTTCTTTGATGTAGGTTCATCGCTCCTGCCACCGGTACATTTCGCACGGGCGTAGCTGTTGATTCGCCCTTCTAAGTTACGATTACCCGAGAGTATCGCCGCAACCGACAGGGAACCTTCAACAATAATAGCCTTGGTAATATGTTCGGCAAGAGGCCCGCAGCTGGCGATGCAGGTCGTGCAGCCGTAGCCAACCAAGTGGAAGCGCAACCCTTCGAGATAGGACATCAGCCCTGAGGCCACAAGATAATTGGCGTCCACTTTTTTGGGCCAGGGACGAGGCTCGTCTTTAGCAACCTTTGTTTTGAGCACAGCAGCCTCATGCAATTGCGTCTTGAGAAGATGAAAAAGTTTACTGTCCACCAGATGCACTTTAAAGTTGGACTGGGCCCCAAACAGACGTGCCACTCGCAAGGCCGCCGCCATTCCACCGTAACTGGCACCGATGACAACAATATTTTTTTCGGACTGTCCAATGTTTACTTACTTATATAATTCAGTTTACCGAACAATTTCAGATAACCTATCTACCATTGGCACAGCAGCGATTAAATCTCCATCAATCAAGCTCCCCGTTCTAATTCCTCAGCACGCTCTTTTATCCGCTGCATCTCCGTATTGATTACCGATACCATTTCTTTTTCATGGTCAACTATTCCTTTGGCATCTGCTGATTTTGATACCAACACCATAAATGAATGCAGTTCAACAGGTGCCATGAGATTCTGAGCAGAATATGGAGCCACCTTAAAGGTGATCCGCCCGGAGAAGACAGGATGATCGACCAGTTCGCGGCGGATGTCTTTATTCCTTTCACTTACCAGAATTCTTTCCTGATATTCTGTGCCTCGCACTGTGACTTTCCTGACAATTTCGTTTTCATACACAAAGGATCTAAACAACTCGGGTTCGTAATTGCCTTCATTTTTTTCTTGCTTGATTTCCCTGAGGGCCTCCTGATCGAATACAAAATAGTCAATACCACCAGCCACAGAGCACTCCCAGCCAATTTTGAGTTCCTTGGCAGTTCCTCCTTCAAGCCGTTCCATTATGTAGGAGGCTCCCACATTCGGCATGTAGCGCTGAGGGGCTTCAATGCTGTCTAATAGCACACTCCATATAGTTCCAAGTTCCGCATGGATCAATATCCTTAAAGTATTAACCATGGTAGTACCTCCCGCCGTCTCAAATCAGATTCGCCTATCACATCACAGAGGCAAAAGATTGGCGCATCTCTCCACAAGTATTGATGGACGAAGAATTCACCCATGAAGTCGATTGAATTGATTCATGCACCATGCGTTTTTTACATCATCAACGGCGCACTTAACCATTTATGTACACTTGTTAGTCAACCGGATTACCTTTTGTTTCAACATCAAAGATCGTCATAAGTGTTTCTGGGGTGTAGCCGCAAACTTGAGTTTTTGTACCGGTTTTCCCATGGTACTCCCATTTAACATTGTCGCCGGTAGCATCGTGTACCAATTTCACACGTTCCCCAGCAATCCTCTTCAACTCATTCCACATGTCATCCATGGTCAGCAAGTCAATGCCTCCCAAGTCCTTGTTACTGCCTGCATTCTTTTTGAATCTCTCAATCAGGTCAAAATCGACGAAATCATTCTCCTTTCGCCATAACTTTACAAAATGATAGTTTTCATTGCGTCGCTCTTCAATTATTTTCAACATTTCACTTTCTCTCACGGCACACCTCCTGTATCAGTTATCACCCGGATTTGCCGGGAGCCAGCTCCGCTCGAGTTCTGAATGATCAAGCGCCTCCTTCAACTACCACCACTCACATTGTCTACTCAGGGAGATACAACATAAGTTCCTTGAGTTTGTTCAATGCTATTTCTATTTCGGTAAGTTTTGCTTCCAGTTGCTGCAAATCAATCGGACTCAATTGCGGTGCGAACTCTTGGATTATTGCAATTTGCTCCGACAACACATCATTCGTTCTAAAGTGTTCTTCTGACAGACATAAATTTGGGTGAGTATTTATTTGCTCATTTCCTTTCACGTCTCCTCCTTTGAATGTTCAAAATGATATTTATAAAGCCATCTAGCAGGCACAAGTTTCCCTCCAGAAGATGCAAGTTACTGGGCAGACCGAAATGGCTTGAAGCTGAATTTCCTCTTCAGTTGCCCCGTGCGTATCAAAACATTCTGCTTTGCCTTGAGTGTTCAAATGGAATACATCGGGAAGATTATCGGCACAAATTCCGCACCCGATACACATATCTTGATCAACAAATGCCTCTTTCGCCATGGTTGTTCTCCTTTCATTGCGTCATTCGATAACATTACTTGTACTGCCCCGAAATTACTTCATAGAATGTGGGGGTGGGATTCCCGTCAAACAACGGCACAACCTGTGTTCCGGCAAGATCGTGAACTGGACTGCTATGCATGTCCCGGAACTCGGACTGGGTTTCGAATTCAACGATAGCTGCATAGTTCCCACCTGCTAACGGTTTCAAGAGCCTTCTACTCAAAAAGCCCTTAAATTCTGAAAAAGCTTGATTTGACGAGGCAAACCATTGCAGGAACTCGGCCTCTTTACCAACTTTGATAGGTGGAAACGAAATTACAACGACAAACATGAATCACCTCCGCGCAGTTTTTTCTGGCCTAAACCATTATTTGAATCACACACATCGTATTAATGTCAGTTTTCCTTGCTTCAGTCGTGTTTATCATATTGGTGATATTCTCTTCGTAGCTCGCCAAGTTAGGATCAACGCAATAAGTAGCGGAAAGATGCCCAGCCCGATAAAAATGAGATCGCCGGGCATACGCAGCCATTCGATCATGCGCGGGATTTTCCCCTGCAAAAAATCCGGACCACGGGCATGCCAGTAGCCATTGTTGAGAACGTCAATAAACTGGAGCACTCCACCAGGAAAAAGACTGGTTACCACCATCAGAGCCAAGCCGATATTCAATCCCCAGAATGAGACCCGTATGAACTTCTCCGGACGAACCCATTGTTCATCAGTCGATACCTGTCGCATGGCAAAAACCATAAGTGCAACAGCGAGCATGCCAAAAACTCCCATCATCGCGGCGTGACCGTGGTTTGGAGTGAGCATAGTTCCGACTTCAAAATAACTGACTATGGGGAGGTTGATAAGAAAGCCGAACACTCCGGCACCAACAAAATTCCAGAACCCGACAGCGATTAAAAAATAGAAAGTCCAGCGATGCGGTACAGAAATTGGCTTGCTGCAAACATCACAAGTCCCTTTAGTCAGCTTGACGAAGTCCCACGCATCCAGGGTAAGGAGAGTGAGCGGAACCACTTCCATAGCGGAGAAAACGGCTGCCAGAGCCATGGTAACATTGGACTGACCGGTCCAGTACCAGTGATGCCCAGTTCCGATAATACCGCTCCCGAGGTAGAGGATGGCGTCAAGGTAGACAACTCTGGCTGCTGTCAAATGAGAAACGATTCCAAGTTGGTAAAAAACAATGGCGACCATCACAGTCACGAAGACTTCGAAAAAACCCTCAACCCAGAGATGAATGATCCAGAAACGCCAGGTGTCTACCACCGAAAAATGGCTGGCGCTGTTGAAAAACATGGCAGGGAGATAGAACAGGGGAATGGCGATTGCCGCGTACAAGAAGAGCGAAGCAATTTCCCGTTTCTCCTGATCTTTCCTTGCTGGGGCAATGGCTCTGAAAAGAAGGAATACCCAGAAAGACAAACCGATCGCTAAAAGAATCTGCCAACCACGCCCCAAGTCGAGATATTCCCATCCCTGAT
>JAQUCQ010000403.1 GCA_028686145.1 Desulfuromonadaceae bacterium
GGTGCTGTTTCGTATGACGAAGCACAGGCCAAAGCGACAGGACTGCTAGTTGACGGTCATACACTGCTCCCAAAGCTGCTTTCTTGAATAATGTTTCCTGCTAATTTGTCCACCAGAGTTATCTGCGTAAGCGCAGTTCGAGTATTTTTGCTGATGTGTCTGTGCTGGTACCTTGCCTGCCTTTTTGTTTCTCCGGGTCAAGGCTCTGTCGTCTGCAATATTTCATTCCCACCGGGTAGTGGAATTCGCAAACTGGCCAGTGAACTCAAAACTGGCGGTGTTATACGCAGCTCATGGCAATTTATTCTGATGACTCGTTTACGGGGTAATGCTCACCGGTTGAAAGCGGGTGAATATCGATTTAATGACGGGATGACCCCAGAAACAATTATGAATAAAATTGTTTCTGGAGCGGTCGACTATCGCAAATTTACTCTGCCTGAAGGATATTCCATGTATCAGGCCGCTGAGTTACTGGACCAGCAAGGGTATTTCAATAAAGACTCCTTTCTTGAAAAATGCAGGGACAAGACATTATTAATGCGTCTCGGTCTTAAAGGAGTTAGTGTGGCAGGGTACCTCTTTCCCGCCACCTACAATATTCCATGGGGAGGAAGTGAGGAGCAGCTGCTGGAACAAATGGTCGGGCGTTTTGACAAGGTTTATGCAGCTATCCCGGAGGGAGTGGTCGCACGCCAGTTTTCTCGTCACGAAATAATAACGTTGGCATCAATAATAGAAAAAGAGGCTGTTTCACCGGAAGAAAAACCACTTATTTCATCAGTGTTTTATAATCGTTTGCAACTCGGCATGCCTCTTCAGAGCGACCCGACGGCAGTTTACGGTGTGCGCGCGTTCACGGGGAAGGTAACTAAAGCAGACATTCAGCTCCCTTCACCATATAATACCTACCTCAATAAAGGACTACCGCCAGGTCCAATTGGCAATCCAGGAAGGGACGCTATTTCGGCGGCAATGAACCCAGCAAAAACCGATTATCTTTATTTTGTTGCCCGTCAGGACGGCACTCACCAGTTTTCACGAAATCTTGAAGAACATAATCGAGCTGTAGTACGATACCTCAGATAGTACGACACCGAATCATATCTGAAGTTCACCAGCATCCTCAATGACAATTTCCAGTTCTGCCAGTGTCATCTCTTTTGTCCCAAGAAAGTGTGCTTCGGGAGAAGATACGAGCGATGAAGAAGTATCAGGATGAAGTGACTTTCCAACTTTTTTACATGCCTTGTCAGATAGTCTTACAATAAGTAATAAAACATCAGCTCCGTCAAAATCCTCTTTATGGTGATTAGCCGCAATGGAGCAGTACGCTTCCGGCAGACTCCAGGATTTTAAAAGCTGGTGCCCGACATCTTCGTGCATCCGCTCAAGAATTTCACTGATCAGGGTATTTGAAAAAGCGGCTTTCGATTCCCTGTTACGGTGAATATCATCCAGGACTTTGAGTAAAGCCAACTGGCCTATGTCATGTAATAGCCCACCCATAAAACATTCGGCAGTCAAATTAACGTAACCCGCTTTTTTTGCCAGCCATTTAGCTCCGGTTGCACACGCGAGAGAATGAACCCAGAGTTTTTGCATTGAACTGTTCAAGAACTCATCTTCAGAATGATACAGCTCAAACTGGGAGGCCATCATAACCATATTGGCAACTTCCTGGGCGCCCAGACGAACGATGGCGTCTTTGATGGTGGCAATCGACGACAAACCGGCATAGTACGATGAATTGGCCACTTTGAGTACCTGGCTTGCCAGGGACTGATCTTCACTGATCATTTCAATAACATCTTCCATTTTGAAGTCACGTCGAACCAACATCTGTTGAAGTTTAACCGCGACAGAATTAAACACGGGCAGATTCTGCAGATCCCCCTGAAGGTGGTCTTTGATTAATTCAATAAGGGGTTTTTCAGTTGGAATCATTGTTTAACTCCCAATATTCGTCGTAATTCAGCAACTGACCGAGGTTTGCCGAGCCGCGGGAGATCAGAGATGATTTCTTTCAGCGAAATTTCTCCACGAGCCCCTTTGACCAAACCATCTTCAAGCAGAGTTACCATGCCTGATGTTTCAATACTGATCTTACGAATGTCGTAGGAACTTTTTTTGTTCAAGATGGCGTTTTTTACCATTTCATTCATTACCAGTAACTCAAAAACCCCCACTCGGCCACGATAGCCACTAAACCGGCAGGCTTTGCAGCCGCGCCCGATTCTGAATTCAGCACCCACCAAGTCGTTGGCGGAAACATTAAGTCTGCTTAGATCAAGTGGTGTAGGGATATACGGCTCGGCACAGTCGGGACAGACCCGTCGCAACAGGCGCTGTGCAACAACACAGACAACGGTGGATGAAATCAGAAATGCTTCGATCTCCATATTCATCAAGCGGATCAAACCACCAATACTGTCCTCAGTGTGAAAAGTTGTTAATACTTTATGGCCGGTTAAGGCCGCCTGTATTGCGGTCTCTGCAGAAAAATTATCGCGGATTTCTCCGAGGACAATAATGTCAGGATCCTGTCTGACTATATGCCGCAATGTTTCTTCAAAGGTAACGCCAATTTTTGAATTTATGGAACATTGGGAAATTCCGTCAATGACAATCTCAACTGGATCTTCAGCGGTGATGATACTGGTGTTGACATCATTCAGGTAATTTATGCAGCTGTAAAGTGTGCATGTTTTACCGGAACCGGTTGGCCCGGTGATGATCATGACGCCGGAGGGTACTTCTACCGCTTCGTAGATGAAGTGTTCAAGCATGCGGGGAGCCATGCCAATCTCTTTGATATCAAGAAGTGACGTTTTATTGTTGAGGAGCCGCATGACAATTTTTTCGCCATAAATAGTAATAAAAATTGAGACTCTGAGGTCCAGGTCTACACCATGCCTATGGCTTTTATAGAGCATGCGACCGTCTTGATGACGGCGTTTTTCGGCTATGTCGGATTGTGCCATGACTTTGATGCG
>JAQUCQ010000404.1 GCA_028686145.1 Desulfuromonadaceae bacterium
GAAAATCAAGAAACACGTAGAACTGATACTCTTTTAATTCAACGTAAAGTCCGTAATCATGCAGCTCGCAACCGTTGCGAAGGTACGTCAGTCCCTTGGTCTGATCACGAAAAGCACAATACACACCTTCTTCTCCGGTAAGACCAAGAGCTTCACCCAGCGTTGTCCGCCGAATTTCCTGCGTATCATCACCGGTCTTCACCGCAAAACCAGCTGATTCCCTGATCCATCCGGCAGCAGTGGAAAAGCTGTTGTGATACATAACCAGTGACCGGTGGTCTCCCGTCCGGTTTGAATAGGCAAAGACATTCTCGTTGATACAGTCGCAGCCATAGAAGTCGTAGAGCATGAAATTCTCGGAACCGGAAAACAGCCAACGGCGGCGCAATAAAGGGAAAATCCACAGTTCGTGGCCACCCACCAGACCTTCATCAACCTGTTCATCCCAGTAGGCACGCTTATACTCCATGCCATACTTCTCATGAAAACCCTCAATCTGGCCGTGCCCGAACATCGGCAAACCAGGCATGGTAGCAAGCAACACGCACGCTCCGAAGTATTTGTCCTGAGAGCCAAACTGCTCAACGGCTGTTTTCTCATCCGGGTTATTCATAAAGTTGACGAATCGTTTGAGAACTTCGGGGTTGAACTCCAGAACGTTTTTAATCGTATGACGATATTTGTGATTCTCTTCCATCTTGAGCATATTCATGAAGGCGCTGTTATAGACCCGGTGCATTCCCAGCGTCCGGACAAAATAGCCTTCCATCATCCAGAAGGCTTCTGCCAGCAGCAGCGTGCCAGGGGCCTCTGCGGCCACCCTGTCCACGACTTCACGCCAGAATTCAACAGGAAAGGCGGCGTCAAACTCCTCTTTACTCATGCCATGCTCTGATCGTGACGGAATACCACCTCCATGTCCACGCAGAGGGAACCAGAGGCGCTGGTAATGTTTTTTCGCCAGAGTCATCGCGGCGTCAAAGCGGATAATCGGAAAGTTACGGGCTACATGCAAGATTGTCTGGATAACCGCCTCGCGCACCTCGTGGATCAGATAATTAAGTTGGGCGGTATCATTCCAGGGAATGCTGGTGCCGTCATTGCCGTGGTATATGTAACGGGTACGGCCATTACGTCGGTCATAATATTTAAAGACGACGGCAGCGTCATGTTTGGTCCAGTAGCCATCCTCTACTTGGATACAGACAGCGCTGTCATGCGACAAATCTTCGCCGTTAAATTGATACGCAGGAAAAGGGAGGTAGTCGGTCTGAACAAACCAGTCTGGATGCTGAATCACCCAACGGGAGTAGATACCGGTATGGTTGGGAACCATGTCACTTGCCAGACGGATGCCGCGAAGGGCCGCTTGTTCCCGCAAGGTGGCAAGCGCTTCCCAGCCGCCCAGATCGGTAGCAACTTCATAGTCGTAGAGTGAATACGCCGAGGCAATTGCTTCCGGATTACCGCAGATTTGCTTGATGCGCTGCGAAGCCGGCGATCGCTCCCACAAGCCGATCAGCCACAGTCCGGTGAACCCCCTGGCAGCCAGACGATCAAGCTCGGCATCGGGAATCTGGTCGAGACGGGTGATGGGATAGCCGTAACTGCGACTCAACTGGTCAAGCCAGACATACGCCATCTTGGCCATCAGCACGACATTGGACATCCAGTCGGCATCTGGAGAGAAACGCTCATATTCCGGATAGTCAAACCCTGCAAAAATAGAATCTCCACGCCTTCCGGCGTATTTCCCGGTACGTTTGAATTCAAGCACCGGCGGTGGCCCCGGTTCACCGCCCCACCCTCGTTCGCGTTCTTCCTCAAGCAGAATATCAAGAGTTGTTGTCAGCTCATCAAGCAGCTCAGGAGGCAAAACAGTACTCCACGCGTCACGGACAAAGCGAATCTGGCCTGGCAGCGAATCGGGCGCGGCCTTAATCGGTGCCAAGAGTGCCGCCCCCAGCGTCTGTCCCAGCAGCATTATGTACGGGCTCTCAACCAATGTAGCAGAGGTTTTTGTAGCAATAGCCTTGTATGATGAGACCTGTATCAGCTCCTGATCATCAATAATATCGCGAAAACTGATTGTGGCAGGATTTTCAACGGCTATACGCAACAGCAGCATCTCTCGCAGCACAAGATGCCGCTGCGATCTCGACCTCTTCAGCCATTCGTCCGCCAACATTTCACCGGATAGCACCTGCGCAGGCGGGAATAGCGACACAAATCGCTCCATCGACTGCAAAACTATACCACTTTCCGGGTCATATCCGGAGTGCATAACCGCTTGTTCAAGCACACTAGCAGCCTCACCTTCAGCAAGCACATCTATCAAGTACCGATACACGGTTTGCAAAAGAGCAAACAGATTCAGGTGCGAAGCGTATACCGGCGGCGCAGAAGCGTGATGTGCGTTGTTGAGCGAAAAAGCCAGGTGACGATAAAATACGACCGGTGGAAGACACCGTTCACCAATAAGCTGCGAAGATGTTCGCAACTCGAGGGAATGCCACTGATAAGCGGAAATGGGGATGACATGCTGAAAGTAATCAATAATTGTGTTCAACCTGGCCATATTCAATGTTCCCGGCTACTTCTTTCCGGATGTTGAGGCTGAAATAATTCTCTCGCCCCAATTTCATACACTGAGCCGGGTATGTAATTATCCATCAACATTCTCCTTTTAAAACATGGAGCTGCAAACGTTATTATCTAGAAGCTGAAGGTGCCTCTGAAACAGGAGATTCCAGAAGCAACTCCTGCAGAATCTCGGCATCCCGGTCCTGATTTTCCTGCTTCTGTGCTGCATTTTTTTCTATTTTTTCTTTCATCACCTCATTCAGGCCGATCACCCTCTGAATTTCCTGATCCCTCTGCAGCTTCTGCGACTGTTCTTTCTCAAGCAGGTCACCACTGGGCTGAGAACGGTCAACTTCTCCATACGTCTGCTGAGTGTGAATCCCTGGTTTTCTCTGGGCTGCAGCACCAGTGT
>JAQUCQ010000057.1 GCA_028686145.1 Desulfuromonadaceae bacterium
TTGCCACCACCACCATCGCACCGGCCGCAGCCGGTCTTTCCTGGATGGTCGCCGAGTGGATCCACTCCGGCAAACCTTCTGCTCTCGGTTTCGGCTCCGGTGTTGTCGCCGGACTGGTTGTCATCACCCCGGCCGCCGGTTTCGTACAGCCTGGCGCAGCACTCCTCATGGGCCTGATGGCCGGTCTTGTCTGCTACGGCGGCATCCTGCTGAAAGCCAAGCTGAAATATGACGATTCACTCGATGCCTTTGGCGTACACGGCATCGGCGGAACATTCGGCGCAATCATGACCGGTGTATTTGCCACCGTCGGCGCAACCGGCCTGCTGTCAGGAAACTTCAAGCAGCTGATGACCCAGTTGATCGCCGTTGTAGCGGCAGGCGCCTACGCCTTTATCGTCACGCTGATAATCGCCTTCGTCCTCGACAAGACCATGGGTCTCCGTGTTGACAAAGAAGATGAGATCATGGGCCTCGACCAGACCCAGCATTCAGAATCAGGGTACAACATGTAACCTGTTTAAAAACAGCGTAACGCTGCACAAAAAAGCCGCTAATCTTTATAAAAGGATTAGCGGCTTTTTTAGTTCTATTCGTACCTATATTGGGATTCTTGAATTATTTTACCGATTTCCTTTTGCGCGATTGTGTGTCTTGCACAACATCTGACAGTTCTTGGCCTCTGTTACGCCACCTTTGCTCCATGCTGCTACGTGGTCGGCATCCATTTCGGGCAACTTCCAGATCTTAGTCTTATTGGCATCATGTCCAAGTGCGCAAAGCGGACAGTTTGATTCACTTTTAGATTCAGCTTTAGCAGACTGAGTTGTGTAAACTGATTTCTTGGTCGCTTCATCAAAAACACGAACATCAAGCAATTTCGTATCTACGGAGCCACCAAGGATGTATTCAAAAACACCCTTTCGATTTTTGACATACGAATCTGCATAGAGCTTTTTTAGCTCAACTGAGACCTTTTTAGGGTCATACGCTTTTTTATGATACTCTTCGTACAACCTTCCCCACTCTAATCCTCGCATCTCGCTTTCTACATCGGTAAATACACCAGACACCCAATCAATCACACTGTTGAAATAGGTCTTTAATTCGTTAATGTTTTTGTCATAGCGGTGGCCGCACATATATTTTTCAATGTTGCCTTTATCAATGTAGCCTTTGCTGACCCAATCAAGAGCACATTGCAAAAACTCCTGCCGGTTGGCGCTACCAGACACAAACGCACTCCATTTTTGGATGTTGGCATTCTGCGTATTACTGAACTCCTCCTTGCCAAGTGTCACAAACGGTCCCGAATACACTGCATTGTTCACTTCCTGACTATTGAGCGGTATACCAGCAATGTTGATGGTTCGAAACCAATCTTTTATCTCTGTTTCGGTGCCCTCGCATTCATAGATAAGCAGTTTTGTTTCCAATATCTTGGCTCGCTTATCCTCTGCAATACCGCCAAAATATTGCTCCATGCCATTTTCATCTTTGATGGCAAATTTATTGGTCACAAACCGTCCGAAACTGGTTATGCGTTGCTGCCCATCCAACACTTCCAGAACTGCGTCATTTACTTTATTGAAATAGATCAAACCCAGTGGATACCCCTTGAGAATGGATTCGATGACAGCCACGTCTCTTTTGCCGTCAGCATAGATATAGTTCCTCTGGTACTCCGGTTGGATAGTCAATTTGCCAGCAAGGCCGAACAATCCCTTGCCTTCCAGTTCGTTATAGACAAAGCCCTCGCAGATATCTTTGACGGCAATATCAGTTTTTAAGATTGTTTTCATATTGTTTTTCCTTCTTATGTTTTATAAAAATTCTCTTATAGACTCTCTCTTTCTTGACTAATGCCTGCGAGACGCTGCTTATTTCGTCCCATAATCCGTTAGAAAATCCTTTTCCTTCACTTTCTGTCGCGCCAATAATCTCAAATTGCTCAGGTGAGTATTTGTCAAGGAAGCTAATCGGTACACCCATCACGCCATCGAAATCACTCGGGATGTATTTAACAAATGAAACCTCTATCGCATCGTAGTTGTCATACGTTTCGAACGGTTTTTGAGTGCCAAATTTTATAATGTCTGCCGTGCTCATAAGCGGCAATGGTTGATGGCGTCTTCCATGATCCAGATTTGTGAACCAACACGAGTTACCAAGTCTTGTATAATCTCCTACATATCCCAGTCGGGCAGCTTTCTGCCGGTCTTTTTCATCAATTTCTGTTCCTTTGGGCACAGAAAAGACCATGTCGCTACCATTACCCGTTGCTCCTAACCAAACTTTATTTTCCTTTATAAGCGGAAAGACTTCCTTGTATGTAATGGCATTTATATTGCCAATAATCAAAAACTGCTTATCTGCCTCAGCAACCCAAGATAAAAAATCACGGAATAGCGAAAAAGGCGGATTGGTAATGATGATGTCCGCTTCATCGCGCAGTTTTCTGACCTCATCACTTTTGAAGTCACCATCGCCTTCCATATAATGCCACTCCAGGTCATCGACATCTATCTTGCCGTCGCCGCTTTTGTCGTGCATCAAGCTGAAGATTTTCCCATTCTCGATGGCTTTGTCCTTGTCGTATTGCGGGTCATTGGTTTCAAGCAAAGATGGTTGGTAATCTGTTTTGTAGATTTTACTATTCTCTGCATAGCTGGTACTAGTGAGCTTTTTCAGACCGAAACGCTCAAAGTTTTGAGCAAAGAACTTGGTAAAGTTGCTCCACTCCGGGTCATCACAAGGCAATAACACCGTCTTACCACGGAACACATCCGGGTTAAATTCTAGATATGCCCCGATTTCTTTTTCGATATCATGGTATTGCGTATAAAACTCATCATTTTTTGCCCTTTTTGCGTTTGTGAGATTGCTGTTCGCCATATCATTTCCTATGTAGAGGTTTTTAAGGGTATTCGGAATTTGCTGTTGGAGAATGGCCTTCTATTTCTAAGATCCAATGAAAGTCCGTTTTTCTACTTCAACAACCATGACTCCTTCTGGCGTTTAAACCACCTGTTGGTTTTAAAACTAGCTACAATAACACCAATATTGGGTTTTTGACCAACATAAAAGCACCTATAATTCCTTTATGGGCAAAGAAATAACACCAATAGAGATAAGGCGGCTTGTGGGAGATCGGATACGATTTCTTAGAAAAGCAAAGGGCTGGAGCCAAGAGGAGCTGGGCGAATATGCTGCCTTGAGCTATAAATTTATTGGTGAGATAGAGCGTGGAACGGTGAATCCAAGTCTCGACACATTACTGGGGATTTCAAATGCCTTGCACGTGGAGCTTGCCAAGTTGTTCTCCAACGACCAAATTTACGTGTTGACCAAAGATGAAACATCCAGCGTTCAGTCAGCATTGGATGCACTAAATGCTGTGATTACTAAAAGTAGAAGTACGTGCGAATAATTGTGATCGGTACAAAATTATGATTTTTCAGAGATCGAATCCTGATCGCCAGAAAAATTATGCATTTTACCAAAAAAGTTGACTCATTCCTTTTAGCACTCTTCCCCTATAACCACCTCTTGACTATATACCAAAAAGTAGTATAGGATTGCTCATGTCATGGATCGTCTCATACAGCAGAAAAGCCGCGAAACAATACGGCGGCTTACCTCCCGTTGTGCAGGATCGACTTGACGCACTGACCGCAGAGATTGAACTACTCGGACCAGTACGTGGCAACTGGAAGAATTATTCCAGGCTGGGAGGCAGCACACGGCAGTATCATTGCCATATCAAGACCGGCAGGCCGACATACGTTGCTGTATGGGAAGAGACGGACGAAACCGTTAAACTTGTGGAGGTTGTGTATGCAGGCACACATGAAAAAGCACCCTACTGAAGACCTTGTCCCGCTTCACCTGATGGTACATCCGGCCAACGTCAGCACTATCACGCGCTATGTTGAGACGCTTGAAAAGTCAGAGTCTATACCTTGGCGTGAGGTTGCCGGTCGCCGTGGCAACGTACCGTCTTCAGTCCTGCGTGGTTGCCGTAGCAAGAGCGAAATGACGCAGACTCACCTTTCTGGCCTTACGGGCATTCCGCAGCGTCATATCAGCGAGATGGAACAGGGAAAAAGAACCATCGGCAGGGAGAACGCCAAAAAGCTGGCAAAGTCGCTTGAGACTGACTACCGGATTTTTTTATAATCGTAAGACGGGAACATGACACAAACAAGGGGAGATCGGCGAGAAAGAGCCTGGCGGCCCGCTGAAGCTTCTGAACATCCTTGACCGCAAAGGTCTGTCGGCTATGACGTGATAGTTTGCTATTACTGGAATCTCACCTAACCACATATCCAGATAATATCGAGTTGTTTCCACATCACCGACGCTTAGGTTTACGCATGGCGCAAAGGTGACGGACGAATAAGTGCCTCGGCAGGGATGCCAAGCTTGTCGTGAAGATTGCGGATCATGGTAAGCGTAAGACCCCGCCGATAATTGAAGATTTCGGAGACCCTTGCTCTACTGCCCATTAACGGTTCCAGTTCCTGTCTTGTGATATTGCGGCTTTCCATCCAGTATTTGATGGCTTCTACCGGATCAGGCGCTGGAATCGAGTAATGATTCATTTCATACGCCTCAAGAAGTGTGGTTAAGACATCCAGCCGATCTCCTTCCGGTGTGTCCGGAGTCGCATCGAACAATTGTTCAACTTCGGCAAGAGTCGCCGTATAATCTTCTTCCGTTTTTATTGGTCTGATCTCCATCCTCTTTTCTCCTTTATATCTGAGTCGCATCGATACGGTCATATTCTGCATGCGTACCAACAAAACGTATATATGCAATGCCAAACCGGTAATTAACCGCGACAATTAATCGGTAATCATTACCTTTTATGTTGAAAATGACACGATTGTTGGCAACAATGCTGGCGTTGCGATAAATCGCATTGATATCTGAAGGCGATTGCCACACAGCATGCTTCGCATCCTCGTACCACGACTGCAATTGTTGGCGAGCATTGGGATGAGTTTCCCAAAACTCCCGTAATGCTTTTAGCGCAATGACTCTCATGGGCTGAAGAGTATCATGTTACCAAATTGGTAACAATAGAAAAATATCGGGACAATAAGGGTGATTGTCAAGCGGGCTGTCTTTCTTGCAGACGAAACAGGCAGCGTGCACAAAAAAAAAGCAAATTATGGTTTATATATCACGTTTTAAGACAATTGATTTTTCAAATATTCAGAGGACATTACGCTGGCAGGGGGTATTCAGGGCTTTTGCAATTGTTCGGTAGTATTCTTGCATACTCCTTTGTCACCACTGGAAGCCGCCCTGTTTGCGGGCGGTTTTTTACGATCTCTGGAGCATGTATGAAAGACTCAGCTGCCAGACAGAGCAATGAAGCTGTCATAACCACAGATGTGCTGCGCCAGTTGGCCTACAACGAGAAGATGGCCGAACTGGGCAAGATTTCTGCCGGGGTCGTCCACGAACTGAATTCTCCCCTCTCCGTTATAATTTCGGCATCACAGATGATCATGCGTGAAGAAGGCGTGCCGGAAGGGGTGCTGGAAATGATCTCCCGCATCAGCTCGGAAGCGCAGCGCCTGTCACAGATGACCAAGGGGCTGCTCAATTTCAGCAGCCACGACGAGACCATCGGCGAAGCCGACCTCAACCTCACCGCCGATTTCATTCTCAACTTCCTGAACTTCGAAGCTGCCAGGCGCGGCGTGATCGTCCTCAAACAGCTTGACTATACCCTGCCGACCATCCGCCTCGATGCAAACATGCTGAAGCAGATCCTCCTCAATATAATCATGAATGCCCTGCAGGCGATGGAACAGAGCGGCGGGAAACTTCTCGTCGAAACGGCGAGCGCCGGCAGCGACAGCGTATGTCTCATCATCGCCGACAATGGTCCCGGAATCCCGGCCGGTTCATTGGAGCGGATCTTCGACCGCTACTTCACCACCAAGGGACCGGATGAAGGAACGGGGCTGGGGCTGTTTGTCACAAAAAAGCTGGTCGAGAGCATGGGGGGGGATATTACGGCGGCAAGCGAATCAGGCAGGGGAACAACATTTACGGTATCACTGCCGGTGGACCAGCGGAACCGCGGAGTATGAACATTACACCAGCTTGTTGCGCCAGTTGTAGGCTTTTTTCTGACAGGTGATGACCGTCTCCAGCGAGATATCCAACTTTTCAAGACAAGCCGCCGCTTCATCAAGCTCAAGCAGCTCCATCATCTCCGTCAGACAGAGCAGGGTTCCCAGATCTCCGTCCCGGCTGATCAGGGCCTCCTGAAGCTCTTCCGATAAATTCAGTTGGCTCACAATCGTCTTCATATCAATATCGTAGATATCTTTCAGCATCGAGAGGGTGCCAACCATGAAAGCCTCCTCAGGCTGTGCATGGCGCAACAAGCGGGAGCTTTGCGGTTTGATTTTTGCCAGCTCCTCCATGAACGCCGCCCGTACCGCGGCCATGTCGAGGAGCGCGCTATTCAGGCTGGCACCGCCGTCATCGGCAAAAAGGGCAAGCTGTACCCAGCGGTTGAGCTGATGGATGCCGATGAGGGTAATGGCATGGCGGACGGTACGAATTTTCTCCAGCGTTGCAAAAGAGACCGAATTAACCAGCAGCAGCAATTTGTAGGTGAGTGCCGGGCTCTGCTTGAAGGTCTGCTCTATGTCGTCGATATCGGCATCACAGGATAATTGCTGCATCAGCTTGAAAAAAGTTCCGGCCGAGTTTTCCATCCGCGATTTCTGCATCAGCGACGGGCGGGCGAAAAAGTATCCCTGAAAAAGCTCAAACCCCATCCTGCGGCAGCGGAGATACACATGCCGGCTGTCGACCTTCTCCGCCAGGAGTTTGACCGGATAGCGCTTCAAGAACTCAACCTCCCGGTAAAGTTCTTCCAGAGGTGTCGCAATCAGGTCAAACTTGACAATATCGACCACTCCGGCGTAGAGCTCCTCGTATGCAGGATTATAGCGGTGGTCGTCAAGAGCCAGGACGAATCCCTGGGACTTGAGTTTCCGGCAGCGCGCGATAATTTCCGGAGTGATGACGACATCCTCCAGCAGCTCCAACCCGATCATCTCCGGCGGCAGCAGCTCCAGAGCCTCATTCATAAGCATAGCTGCATCCACATTGATGAAACCGCGATACCCCCCCAGGATTTCACGGATGCCGAAATTGGAAAGCACATTGAGGATGACACTGGAGGTGGCATGGGAAGCGTTTACTATATCTGCAGCGGAGGTGGATTGGGGCGAACGGAAGAGCAACTCGTAAGCGACGACATCTTCAAGGCCGTCGAGAATCGGCTGTCTGCCCATGAGATGGCTGGAATGGTTCAAAACATACTCCGTAAAACCCGGCTGACTGGACTCGCATAGATGGATCAGTGGCAGGAAAATCCACACGTTTGGACAGCGGCATTCTTACATGCAACCGGGGCTATTGGCAAGTCCTTACTCACTGTAACCGCCCGCCTGCCTGCCGCAACCACCACGGATCAAGAGCAACAGCCTACCCGACGGTACACATAACCTGCCGGACCCGGTATTCTCCGCCGATGATCAGATATTCCCCCTCCCCCTTCATGATACTGCCGGGGAGCAGGTCGTTGTAGAAGAAGATCTTGCAGAGCGGCACGTGGGTCGCCCAGACCGTCGAGCCAAACTCCCAGGCGCGTTCTTCAGCGGAGGTGAACGACACCAGATTGTTCAAGCGGACGATCTGCTCCCGCTTGCCGGTCTGTTCGATAAGGTCATGTTCGCTGGCATCATAGGTGCCGCGGTACAGCGGAATGGTTGGATTCTGCGGAAATTTTTTCGCCAGTTCAAACTGGCAGTATTCGTAGAGGATATCGAGCTGGGATTGAATCGCGTTGGTGCGGGCGCTCCCCTTCATGACATCCACCGAGTAGTCAAAATAAGCCTCGCTGTGAATGCCTTTGATGCGGGCGCGGTGGAAGCTGGGGACGATGCCCATGCGGCTCTCGACCCAGCGTTTGAGGACGGCTCCTTCCACCGAATTAGAATCCATCATCCAGCCGCGCAGATAGCGCAGATAGCTGTTTCTGATGCTTTTCCGGGCCGTGTCGGTCTGCTCCTGCCAATGGTGCAGCTGAAACTTCACCGACATATAATCATTGAAGATCAGGGCACGCTCCTCCTGCCCCCCTGTCGCCGCGAGCTTGTCAAAAAGGAAGCGGTTTCCCTCCTTGACCCCCTGGATTTCGAGCGTCTGGGGATTGTCGTTAAAATGGCGCGAGGCGATGACCCAGGGCGGCAGGTTGCAGTTGTTAAAGGAGCCGTTGTGCATGACGGGTCATCACCTCGTTGTGAAGATTATATTGTGGGGCTTAGAGAATCTTTGCCAGTTCAACCAGGGTCGACTTGATCGGACCGCTGATCACAAACGGCTCGACACCGAGTTTTTCCAGTTCGCCCTGCGGATGTTCTCCCATCTGGGCGGTCACTACCGCCCGGCAGCCGGCAAGAGCTTCGGCAATGCTGCGCAGCAGATGCCCGCGCAGAGGGTGCTCAGGATCAAAGCTGCAGTAACGCTCCACCACCCGTTCGTCAACCAGCTTGGCAGCGCCATCCTCGACATCAAAGATCAGGAAGCGCTCGGCGTGGCCGAAGTGCTGGTTGATCTCCTTACCATCTTTTGATGCGACTGCGATCAGCATATTTCACCTCCTGTAGGGGCGGCCCCATGTGGCCGCCCAGCCCAATGCCGCCCATCATTCGGGCAACCACACGGAGTTGCCCCTACGCAACAACAGGTTCAAACGTGAAGCATTTTTTCGAGCAGGTCCGCTCACAGGCCTGACAGCCGATGCAGTTGCCCGGGTTGGCCACCCGCATGAACATCTTGGCGGAATCGTCGCCGTCAAGCTCTTCAAACTCCAGCACATCATGGGCGCAGACCTTGTAACAGCGGCCGCAGCCGATGCAGAGCTCCTCGTCAATAGAAACAACAAACTGCGGGGTCCACTCCTGTTTGTCCCGTGTCAATCCGGTAATGTAAGCCATGATTCTCTCCTTTATGGTGTGATAGTTATTCAATTCTATAAACAGCCGTTGATCCGCAGATTACACAGATTGACGCAGATGAAACCAAGCATTACTGCATAAAAAACCAGACTTTTGGGTTAAACCAATATTTTCCCCAAGTTATTGTTTTTTTTGGTGTGTATCGGCATTTACCTGTTTCGTATGATTATTGGTTGTTACTTTAATCTGCGTACATCTGTGAAATCTGCGGATAACATCTTTTTTCAGCTTCAATCTTCAATAAATGACGGTACGACACCCTTGTTCATCGCTTTCCTCAACCATGGCGGCGGGTTGCCGCGCAGTACCTCCTGAAAACGCTCTACCGTCTCTTTCAGACTGACTTCGCTGTTGGTCTTCATCGGGTGAATCCTCTGGGCCACCAGCTTTGCCGCCGCCGGGCCGCCGATCTGCATCGTGTAGACGATGGCACAGTCGCCAAGCAATTGTGCCCGTGCAGAGATACGGTCCTCTTCGTCGCCGCCATGTTCACCAACCGTGAGCACCTCAAGGAAAGAGGCCTCATCCGGACCGACCTCCCAGATGTGAAAGCTCTGACACTGACCGAAGTGCTGGTCGATAATTTCTCCGCTTGATGTTGTAAATGCAATTTTCATCGGTACCGTCCTTTCTAAAACAAACAGGCGCCACCATTTATTTACCTATGGTGGCGCCTTTGCCGGTTCAGCAGTTTATTGTAGTGTGTGGAACAACTGGAGCTGACATTATTTAGCACAGAGCGTGCCAACCTTTAACAGGCTGAAATAACAGGACACCGCCCCGACACCCCGTTCTGTGCGAACTGCACATATGCATATATTTTGTGCAGACGTGCCATGATCTGTCGATGCACCATGACACCCTGCCATGGCACATATTCATGCGCAATCAGCATGTTCCTCTCCGTTTGTACCTCCATACGCTGGACAAAACACAAAAGCGTCGTATAATTCGTTAGTATTCTGACCGGCACCTGCGTATACCCCCCTGAACAGTGGAGCTATCTGCCATGAAAACAACCTTTGTCCGTGTCACCCTTTGTCTCCTCCTGCTTGCTCAGCCACTTGCCGCCAGCGCCGAAGCAAAAGGTGCCGCACAGCCCTACATCATGGGGGTGTTCCCCTTTGTGCCGACCACCACGATCGAGGGGATTTTTGCCCCCCTGGCGGCCGAACTTTCCCAGGCGCTGGGGCGGCCGGTGAAAGTCAGGAGCGCCTCATCATTCGACAAATTCACCGATGAGCTCAAAAACCGTGCCTTTGACATCGCCTTCATTCAGCCTTTTGACTACGCCGCTTTGGCGAAGCCTGCAGGGCTGCTCCCCCTGGCGTCACGCAACGAGGTGTTAAACAGCTGTATTGTTGTCAAAAATGACAGCCCGGTCCGTGACATGAAGGACCTCAAGGGTAAAACCATGGGCATGCCGCCCAAAACCTCCGCAGTCAGCTTCCTCAACAGCGTCGTCACAAAAAATGCCGGCCTGACTCCGGGCAAGGATGTGTTGTTTGTTTTCCTGGCTTCGCATCAGGCCTGCCTGCAGCAGCTTATGATCGGAAATGTAGCGGCCTGCGGCGTATCACCAACCTCAGTGCGCCTGGCGGAGCTGCAGTTAAAGACAACATTTCGCCTGATCAAGGAATCGCCCGCAATCCCCACACCGCTGTTCGTCGTCAAAAAGGAGCTGCCACAAAAGGATCGCGACACGATGCTGAAAGTTCTGCTTACCACCGACCTGGCCGGCGTCAGTCCCGAACTGCGCCACAATTTTTTTGATACGAAGCAAAAGCCTTTCCGCAAGGCAACCGACAGGGAATATGACGCTGTCCGGGCCATGATGAAAACATACAACATCAAATAACCATGTTCACCTCCCTCAAGTTCCGGATAGCCGTCATCATCACCATGATTGCAGGCGTGCTTCTCGCCATGGTTGTCTGGCAAAACATCACCATGTCCAGCAATATCGCACAACAACAGCTGGCGACAAAAGAAAAGGTCTTTGCCTCCTTCCTGAAGGACATCAGCCACAGCGCCATCCTCAACGGTGAATATGAAGTCCTGCAACTGTATCTGGACAAACTGATCCAGGACCCCGACATCCTGCACATCAGGGTCGCTGATTATCGCGGCATTGTCGTATCCAGCACCGCACCGGCGGAACTGGGGGCGCAGATCTCTACGCTGCCCTCCCCGGTCGCCGCCGAGTGGCGGCAGAACAAGATCGTTAACGCGGCAGGGGAACTCGGCACCATCGCCATACGTTTTTCACACGCCGAGGTCGATAAGCAGCGCGCCCTGGTAATGAGAATCAGCCTGTTTACCACCATCGCCGGCCTTGGCCTCCTGCTTGTGGCCGGGTACTTCATCGGCCTCCTGCTGACGAGGCGACTGGTCAGATTGACCGGAGCAGCCCAGACCATTGCAGGCGGAGACCTGACCGTCGTGGTGCATGACGATACGAACGATGAAATCGGCCATCTGAGCACATCCTTCAACAGCATGGCGCGCCGCCTGCAGGCGATGGTGGCCGAGACGCAGCTGCTGAACGAGGAGCTGGAACAACGGGTGATCGAACGGACGACGGAGCTGGAAACCACCAACATCATGCTGGCTCAGGCTCGTGATGCCGCCGAGGCGGCAAACGTCGCCAAGGGAAGTTTCCTGGCCAACATGAGCCACGAGATTCGCACCCCCATGAACGCCATTATCGGCATGACGCAGCTGGCCCAGCAAACCGAGCTGACCCCCAAACAGCAAGACTATCTCCGCAAGGTCGGCTTTGCCGCCAATTCGCTGCTGGGCATCATCAATGACGTTCTGGATTTCTCCAAAATCGAGGCGGGGCGGCTGGAAATTGAGCACAGAGATTTCCTTCTTGAGGAGGTGCTCGGGAAACTTGACGCCATCGTCTCCCCCCAGATCAAGGCGAAGAATCTTGAATTTCAGCTTGATGTTTCGCCCGACCTGCCACCTTCTCTCGTCGGAGATGCGCTCCGGCTTGGACAGATTCTTCTCAACCTTGTCACCAATGCCGTAAAATTTACCGCATCCGGTGTCATCTTACTTTCCGTACGCCAGCTGCATCGAGATGACAATAGCGTCACCGTGCGCTTCACTGTTCGCGACAGCGGCATCGGCATGACAGATGAAGAGCAATCGCGACTTTTCAATCCATTTACCCAGGCCGATGCCAGCACGACGCGCAAGTTCGGCGGGACCGGACTGGGACTTGCCATCTGCCGACAGCTGGTGGGGATAATGGGCGGAGAGATTTCTGTTGCAAGCGCGCCGGGCCAAGGCAGCGAGTTTACTTTCGTACTCACATACACCATCGGCACGCTACTGCCAGAGCGGCTTGAGCCAAAAGAGCCCGGGCTGAGACACAAACGGGTACTGGTCATTGACGACAGCTGCAGTTCCCGTGAAATTTTTTCTTCA
>JAQUCQ010000405.1 GCA_028686145.1 Desulfuromonadaceae bacterium
TGCCAATATCGTAATGATGATGAATATTGCAGCGCGATCCAGAGAGGGAATTAAGATTTGGCTGGTAGCGACGATACGCATCGGGATCAGACGTGCGCTGAAACCTTTTTGTTCTGGTCATGGACCGATAGACAGTCTCCATGAATCGAACCAGCTCTCCGTCTATCTCGATCCGTCCAGCGCAATAATCATCGCCAAAATAGAGAAGCGGATTCACCAGAAGACGCAATAGGGCTCCGCGGTCATGAAGCACCATGCCAACAGCGGCGGCTGGCGCCATGTCCGTAACGTTCACTCCATCCCACAGGGTCATCCGCAACTCCGGATTACCAATTGCGTGCAGAAAGGTACGTGCCAGCCATCTGTCGAAGCCGAATACCCTCTTTCCGTTTTTAGCTTCGCCATACGGCATATTGAGCGTAGCGACAAATGTTTTTTTATCAGGAATATTCATAAACCACCCTTCGCTGCTGTGGCATGCATGCCCTGCTGCACTATGGTGGAAGATAATTGTGCTATTGAGTAGATAACTACTTCTATAAAACCCGATTTCGTTTGCCAGATTCAAGCCGCAGTTCGTGGCAAAAGTCCGTTAGTAGACGGAATGGTACTATATTTTCTGGACGTTTTCTGCCTGTAGACCTTTTGGCCCCTTGACAACGTTGAACGAAACCCTCTCTCCCTCCACGAGAGATTTAAAACCGTCACTGACAATTGCAGAAAAGTGAACAAATACGTCACCACTCCCATCTTCCTGCTCAATGAATCCAAACCCCTTGCTGTCATTAAACCACTTCACCGTACCTGTTGCCATTGTGTTCTCCTTTGTGCTGTTGGTAATGTCTCTGATGGCCGAAATATTTTCTGCCTATTAAAACAGGATGAGCCTGATAATGCCTAATAGCGTACCTGGTCTACGCAAACACGGCATGACCGGTAAAATTGAATAATCTTCCAAGATGCTCCTCAATCAGCCCGCAGAATTCGCTCGGCAAACATCCTGAGTGAAGAGTATGCAGGGTGATTTCGGGCGGACAGAAAAAGCGAGCCGCAGTAAGCGAAAATCCGGTGCCTCTGCTGGTGTACCCCTGCATGGCACCGCATTTCCAGCTTCCGGCCACATAGCGGCGGTTGCAAGCGGTATTGGTAAATACCGCAATTCCTCCAGGCAGGCATACCTGGCCGCCATGGGTATGACCACATAAGTAGAAATTAACGCCGTACCGAGATGCTTCTTCTGCAATTTCCGGCGAATGTGACAACAGAATAACGCACTGGTTGGAGTCTACCTTCGATAGCGCTTTTTTCAGATCGTGGCATTTATAAAAATGAGGGTCATCAACTCCTGCCAGCACCATTTCTGCCGTACCACGCTGCAACAGGGCCGCTTCATTCAGCAGCATCTGCACTCCCATCCGCTCCAATTGCGGGACCATTTCCAGAATATCGTGGTTTCCCAGAATTCCAAACACCCCATCCCGGGCCGAAATAGAACGAATGACCGGCGCGAGGCCTTCAAGGAGGTGTTCGGAATAGTCACCTGACTCTTCAAAGCGGAAATCTCCGGTCAACACAGCAAGATCGCAGGGAAGTGTTTCAATTATGCGCTTGATGCCTTCCCCCCCATCAACGAGTCCGTCAGCGTGCAAATCTGAGAGATGGAGAATTGTATAGCCATCAAAGGCGACAGGCAGGTCCGGCAGGTACACATCATTGCGTTCTAGCCGGTAGTCGAAGCAGTTTCGGCGGGCACGTCCCTGAAAGCCGGTACATTTGAGCAGATTGTCAACAGCGATGCCAACTGCCCGCATATCACCCTGCCGCTCTGAGGCCGGCAGAGCAGCGGAAAGAGCCGAAGACTTTTCCGTCTGCAGGCGCAAGCGTGTTTTGCGGTAATCTTTATCTTTTGCACTCTCATGAATCATAAAAGCATCTCTCCAATGGGACATTGTTTAACTTTTGCACTGCCTGTCCTGATTCTGCTGCCGAGCGATTTCTTTTATTTTTTCAATTTTCATGTAGTACTCTTTCTGTTTCTGCTTGGCAAACTTCTGGATCTCTGAAGGTTTCACGAGCCGACCTCCTTTTCATGTTATATTTACATGGCATCACACCTGCGGCCGGTGTATAAAAAAAGGTAATTCTTAAAAAAAACATTGGCTGAAACCAAGTTCATGAATTGCCCGTCGCATGCTTTCAGTCACATTTACCAGCATCGGTTCAATACCCCGGAGTCTGGCACATTCCATCCACACATTCAGAAGCTGCAAACCACTTGTATCAGTCTCTTCAATCCGGCCGCAATTTATGTAAAGGCTCTTTTTCCCTTCCGATTCCATCCGATTAAGTGAAACAACCAGCGACTCAATATTGTCTGCCACTCCAGTCATGGTCCAGTCACCCTCAAGGTGGGCCTCCGCACCTGCCATACGGACAGCCATATATGCCTCCATTTTCACTGACTGTAATCGTCAACGTACTTGTGCAGCATTACGGGTTCACATCTTATGCCAAGTACTATTCCTTAAATTACCATGTGATATTAGTCAGTTAAGATTATTTTTCACGATAATAGCGGTACAACATATAGTGCTGACTCAAAAAACAATGTAACAAAATACCGATAACAAACTGATTTACTTCATATTTTAATTCACGTTACTATTATTGCCCGCGGCACTGTTTCTTACATTTCCAAATCGTCACATCATCCGTTACATACCGTCAACACAAACATAGCTGTTTCTAATAGAGTGCTTTGGGCGGGAGATAATTGACTGCCATCTGCAGATATCCGGCCCTTTTCAGTATTCGTTCTGCATACCGATAACTCTTGCCAGGTGGTGCAGTCCCGCCGTTATACCGCGCAAGTGCTTTTTTCTTGTTCCCATTGGTATCGATCAAAAGAGCACGGAGAATCCTTTCGGCCTGACCGGCCTGCCCAAATAGATCCTTTGGCACAGCCCCCCAGTCGGAGGCTTTAA